>JAKSUT010000020.1 GCA_024408705.1 bacterium
TGAATTTTTTATGTACTGCACGCAAAGGTTTTGGTAAAAAACCATCTCTGCTCATAGCGTATAAAATTCTTGTTGTTCCTAATTGATAAATCAATAAAACAGAAGTTAGACCGGCAACAGCAGCAACTGAAATCAATCCTGCAAACCAATCTTTTCCGATAAATCTCATTGCAGCTGCAATTGGAGCTTGGGTATCAATTGCAGAAACAGGAACAATACCTGTTAAAACTAATGCAACAGAAATATATAAAATAGTACAAATTACCAATGTACCTAAAATACCTATTGGCAAATCTCTTTGAGGATTTTTAGTTTCTTCTGCGGTTGTTGAAATAGCATCAAACCCAACATAAGCAAAGAAAATTAAAAACGCACCCATTACAATACCTTCAATACCGTTTGGTGCAAATGGTGCCCAATTTGCAGGTTTTACATAAAACATTCCAACAAGTACAAAAGATGAAATTATAAACATATTCAATGCAACTAATATTCCTGCAACTTTTGTAGATTCCTTAACACCTTTAATAAGAATTAAGGTAAGAACAAAAATCAATAAAATTGCAGGTAAATTTATTGCAAATGGAATTGTTCCAAATAAAAACGGAATTTTATCATGTATATCAATAGAATATTTATCACAAATCAAAGAAATTGAACGATAGTCATTTCTCAACCAAATAGGGAAATTAACAACAAAAGGTGGCAAAACATCAACAAAACCTTTTAATAATTGAGTTAAATACCCAGTCCATGCACAAGCAATAGTAATATTACCAATCGCATATTCTAGCATCAATATCCAACCAACCATCCAAGCCATAAATTCACCCATTGTTGCATAAGTGTATGTATAAGCAGAACCAGCAACCGGAATCATTGCCGCAATTTCTGAATAACACAATGCTGAAAATACACAAGATATAGCAGCCAAAATCATTGAAACAATAATCGCAGAACCTGCACCTAATGATTCATGACCACCTTGAATTGCAATTCCAACAATGGTAAAAATTCCTGTACCGACAACTGCACCGATACCTAAAATTATCAAATCAAAAACAGTCAATGTCTTTTTTAATTCAGACTTTTTCCCTGCGGCAATAAGTTCATCAGGATTTTTTGGGGTGAACATATTATAAAGTATTTCTTTAATCTTAGCTTTCAACGGATTCACCCTCGCTATTATTTTCTCTACTTTCGACTATTTTTCTACGTTTATCAAAAACTTCTTCTACTCTATTTTTCTTATAACCGTAATGTAAATATATCAAAGCACCTAAACCAATCCAAGCAGGGAATAACAATGCTGATGTAGTCAATGATTGCATTGAATAAATCATTAATCCACCACAACAAATAATACCCATCAATGGAAAATATGGTGAGAATGGAACTTTGAAAGGTCTTGGTCTATCAGGATCAACTTTTCTTAAAATTAATACTGCAACACAAACAATTATGAAAGAAGTAAATGTACCAAAATTACAAAGTTCAGCGGCTACATTCAAATCTAAACATAAAGTTCCAACAACACAAATCAAACCCACAACCCAAGTTAACAAAGCTGGAGTATGATATTTTGGATGTAAAACTTGAAATTTATGAGGCAAGAAATTATCTCTGCTCATAGCAAACAAAATTCTTGTTGCTGCAAGTTGTAAAACTAATAAAACAGAAGTTAAACCTGCCAAAGAACCAATAGAAATTAATCCGGCAACCCAATTTTGTCCAACGTTTTGCATTACAAATGCCATTGGAGCTTTCAAAAATCCTGTTGGAATTTCAACACCACTTGTTGGTTGAATCCCTGTAAGAACAAGAGCAACAAGTACATACACAATTGTTGTAACTATTAATGAACCTATAATACCTATCGGCAAATCTTTTTGAGGATTTTTACATTCTTCAGCTGTTGTTGCCAAAGCATCAAAACCGATATATGCAAAGAAAATTATAAATGCGCCCATAAAGACACCTTCAAAACCATTTGGTGCAAATGGTGTCCAGTTCGCAGGTTTAATATAAAAAGCACCGATACAAACAAATAAAGCAATTACTGCTAATTTAACAAAAACCATAACTCCAGCCATTTTTGTTGAATCTTTTGTACCTTTAACCAATATTGCAGTAATCAAAAGAACAATAAATATAGCAGGAAGATTTATACAAACAGGCATTCCACAGATATGAGGAACAACAACATTTGCATCTAATCCTGAATCTTCAATTATCTTCATAGCTGAACGTGAATCATTTACTAGCCACAACGGAGGATTTGAAACCCAAGCTGGTAAATATGTGCTAAACCCTTTTATAAATTGCATAAAATGATTTGACCAAGCACAAGCAACTGCGATATAACCGATTGCATATTCTAACATCAATATCCAACCAACCATCCATGCTGCGAATTCACCTAATGTAGCGAATGTATATATGTAAGCACCACCTGCTACTGGTATCATTGATGCAAATTCTGAATAACAAAGTGCTGAAAAAACACACGCAAAAGCGGCAATAATCATAGAAACCATCAATGCAGGACCTGCACCAACACTTTCTCCGCCACCAGCTGCCGCAATACCTACAACAGCAAAAATTCCAGAACCGATAATTGCACCGATACCTAAAATAATTAAATCCATAACGCCTAACGTTTTTTCCAAACCTTCTGTTTTTGCAACAGCTAACATTTCGTCAGGGTCTTTTCTTTTTAGCATGCCCTCAATAAATCTTTTTGAGAAACTTGCTCGATAAGAGTTTTTTGCCATAATACCTATATTCCGACTTTTTCACGCTTCAATAATGGGAATCCCATTGCTTCACGTTGGGCAACATACAATTTCGCAACTGAAGCTGCCATTGTTCTAACACGATTAATGAAATTAATTCTTTCATCTCTACTTATAACACCTCTTGCGTCCAATAAATTGAACGTATGAGAGCATTTCAATACGTAATCATAAGCTGGAAGTACCAATTCATGTTCTATACAATTATCGACTTCTTTTTGGAAAGAATCAAAAATTTTAAACAACATTTCTGAATCTGAAACTTCAAAATTATATTTTGATTGTTCAACTTCATTTTGATGATATATTTCACCATAATTCAATTCGTTATTCCACATAACTTTATAAACAGAATCAACATTTTGCAAATACATTGCAATTCTTTCTAAACCATATGTAATTTCCAAAGCTACAGGGCGGATTTCTAAACCACCTACTTGTTGGAAATAAGTAAACTGAGTAATTTCCATTCCATCAAGCCAAACTTCCCAACCAACACCGGCCGCACCTAACGTAGGAGATTCCCAGTTATCTTCAACGAATCTTACATCATGAACTGACAAATCAATTCCCATAGCTTCTAAACTTTTCAAATAAAGTTCTTGAGCATTTTCAGGAGATGGTTTCAATATAACTTGATATTGAAAATAATAACCTAATCTGTTTGGATTTTCACCATATCTTGCATCAGTAGGTCTTCTGCAAGGTTCAACCATTGCAGTATTCCAAGGTTCCGGTCCTAAAGAACGCAAAAAAGTCGCAGGGTTCATTGTTGATGCGCCTTTTTCTATATCGTAAGGTTGTTGGATAATACAACCATTATCTGACCAAAATTTTGACAAATTTAATATTAATTCTTGAAATGTAAGTGCCATAAGATATCTTTTTCCTGCGATTAATTGTAAAATTAACACTAAAATTTAGTGTGGAATTATTATAATAATAACAAAGAAAAATTGCAAGAATTAGCCATGGAAATTATTAACTTATTTGACATATTTTAAAAATTTCAAATATAATTAAAAAAACAAGGAGAACAAAATGGCTGATAACATAATCATTTTTTCTGGAAAACAATATTCTGGAAAAGATACCGTTGCAAAAATCTTATTAGAAAATATGCCAACTTATAGAAGATGTGCAATGGGAGACATTATCAAAATCGAATATGGAAAAACCCACAATTTGACTTACGAAGAAATCGAAGCAAATAAAGCAACTTATCGTCAAGGGTTGATCGATTTAGGCAACTGGGGACGTTCTCAAAGTCCTGATTATTGGTTAGAAAAAATCATTTCACAAGAAGGAAACATCATTGTTACAGACACAAGAGTTTTGCACGAATATGAAACCTTCAAAAAAGCAGGCGCAATTGCAATCAGAGTAGAAGCATCAAGAGAAACAAGAGCAAAAAGAGGAACTTTGATTGGAGAAAACGATATTACAGAAACAGGTTTGGACAACATAACAGATTGGGATTATGTAATAAACAATGATTCTGACTACGAAACATTGAAAAAATCTGCTCTTGAATTAATCAAAAAATTGAAAGGATAAAAATGCTTGTAAAACCTGATTATATCTGCAAAAACATCTACGATATTCCACTAGAAGAATTAAAAAACAATGGAATAAAAGGTCTAATTATGGACTTAGATAGCACTGTTATGGTTTCAAAATCAGGTAAATTCACTCAAGAAACTCTTGAGTGGTTTGAAAAAATAAAAAAAGATTTTTCACTTGCAATTGCAACAAACAATACAAAGCCTGATTACGTTCAAAAAGTTAGAAATACAATAGATTTTCCTGTAATAGAAAATTCAAAAAAGCCAAAAACTGATGGAGTAGAAAAAGCATTAGAACAACTAAAACTTTCTCCAAAAGAAGTTGCAATAGTTGGAGATAGACCACTTACAGACATTATGGTCGGCAAAAATATAAACGCAACAACCATTTTGGTTGGTTCAATAAATGCAGAAAATGAAGGATTCTTAGTTCAAGCAGTTAGAAACCTTGAATGGCTACTTGTAATAAGGTAAACTATTTGTAATAAAACATAAAATGTAAGCAATTTTTAATATTCACAGTTGTTTATTTACATGGAATAGAGCGACAAATGACTAATTTGAATATTAATTTAAACAACAACATATATAAAACCCCAACTTTTTCAAGCAAAAATAAACCTGAAAATACTAATACTGCTGTTCAAACTTCAATTCAACCAGAAAACACAGCTGCCCAAGACAAAAAAAATAAAAGAAAAACAATTATTATAGCATCTGTCGGAACTGTTCTTTCTGCTAGTTTATTAGCACTTGGCGGAATTAAAATCATTGGTGCAAACAAAGATAAAATTAGTGAAAAAATTATAAATTTAGAAAGCAAAGCAAAAGAATTAAAAGAAGGAAAAATAACTAAAGAAAAACTTTCTCACACTGAAAAATTTTTCATCAACAAAATAGATAAAATCAAAACAATGGGTTCATTATACAACTCTGCAATGAACTTCATTTCTGCAAAAGATATTTTGTACAAAAAAATAACTAACCCAATACCGGTTGTTGGAAAAGTTTGCCAAAAAATTACAGATATTGTAACTAATATCTCTGTTAAAATGACTGAAAAAACTTACAAAAAAACAAATAAAGAATTTACAAAATTATTCAAATCTTTTGAAGAAGCAAACCAAAAATTGTCAAAAACTTCAAAAATCAAATGCAATTATAATTTGAAAAAAGCACAAAATATATTTTCTGAAAACTTTGATAACGATGCTGTCAAAAAAAGATTAAACAAAACTCAAGATTCATTCATCAATCTTGACGAAACTATATGGGAAAAAAGTTTCAAAAGATTTAAAGATTTTATTGTAGATAAAAAATCTTATACAACTTTCATCGCAGAAAGAACAATGTCAGCAAATAAAGCTACAACAAGCCAAGATTTAACAAATATAACAACAAAACTTTCAGCAAATAAAAACACAACAACAAAAGCTTTGAAAAATATTTTTAATAATATCAACACAAACATCAATCCTCTTGATGTTGAAAATCAAAAACTTACAGAAAGCATTATTAAATCTATCGATGATTATTCTAAAACTGGCGACAAGATGTACAAAATTTCAGCCCTTGAACAAATAGAAAATCTTTTAACAAAAACTGAAGAGATTAAAGACAAAGCACCTTTCCAAAAAATAATTTCTAGTTTATACAAAGACAAAAGCGGAAGCATTGACCAACTTCTTAAAGAATACAAAAAAGTATTACCTGCAAAAGATTATGAAATTCTTGAAAAGAAAACAAATGCTGCATTAAAATCATTAAATAACTCAACAGATACAGAAATCAACAAACTTTATGATAAACTAAGAGATTTAAAAATCGGCTCAGCGCCAACTGATATTCTTACATTTATCACAACTTTTGCAACAGTTGCATTTGGCATTGGAAAAGCAAATGGAAAAGAAGCAAAAATCCAAGCAACACTTGAATATGGTATTCCAGCACTTGGAGCCGTTGCAATTTCTTCACTATGCACAGTTTGTTTAGTTTCTGCTGGCCCATCACTTATAATTGGTGGCTTATCAGGTTTATTGTTAAACAAAATCGGTAGCGAAGCTGTTAATATCAGAAAAAAATTACATAATGCTGAAGCACAAAATCCAACCAAAACAAATTAATTAATATTAGCCACCTGCCTAATTGTCAAACGAAAATCATCAATTAAGATTGGTTTTAAGATTTAGTTTGAAAAGTTAGTGCAGAGTAATGTTTGATATTAAAAAAATAACAATTTTTTCACTTGCAAATATATTTTACTTATATTTTATATTTTCAATACTGCTTTTAGAACATTCAAAAACTGCTAAAATATGTTTATTATTTATTTTTCTGCACGCAATTATTTACAATTTTCATTTCATAAATTTATCTAAAAAACTAAACGATGAAAAAATTTTAAAAGACAAAAAAGAAACATTTATTGCAACACTTGTCCACGACTTAAAAAACCCTACTTTTGCGCAAATCAAAACATTAGAATTAATCTTAAACGAATATTATGGCAAACTCACTCCACCACAAGAAAAAATATTATTTCAAATAAAAGAATCTTGTGAATATATGAAAGATTTAATTTTAACCATTCTAAATACTTATTTATACGACAACGGACAAATTCAAATAAATCCTGAATTAATAAATTTTTCAGAATTAATAATACAAACTATAAACGAAAATTCTCTTTCATTAAAAGAAAAAGAGCAAAAAATAACATTCACAAAAAACACTCAAAGCAACGAAATTTTTGCAGACAAATTACAATTAAAAAGAGTTTTCACAAACCTTATAACAAATGCGATAACTTACGGCAAACACAATACAGAAATTAAAATAAACATAACCGAAAATGAAAATTCTATAAATTTTAGCATAATAAATATTAGCAATTATATTTCCGAAGACGAAATAACACACATATTTGAAAAATTTACGTCTTCCAAACATTTTCAATACAAAAAGACAGGCACAAAATTAGGATTATATTTAATAAAGAAAATCATTAATTCTCACAATGGAAAAATTTATGCAAAAAGCTCACCTAGCGGAATTTGCGAATTTGGGTTTTCAATACCCAAAAACACAACTGCATCAGAAATTAAAATCTCAATATAAAAGTTATTTATCTTGAGATTTTTTAGTGTCAGAAGAACCGACAATTGCTTTAACAATCCCTGCAAAAGCAACACAAGATGCAACTGCAATCGAAATTGGTTTTATATATTTAAATTTATTTTTATTTTTTATTATTCGCTTAAATATATTTTCTTCTGGAGCTAAAAGAATATCATTAAACTTGCAAATCTCATCATACAAAGATTTATCTGTTTTATCCAAACCTTTTGCTTTAAAAACTTTTTTCAACGCATCCATAGGATTAAAGCCATAACCCTCTTTTATTGCAGATTGCCATTCTTTCATATAATCAGCAGAAATTTTATGCGCATAATTTTCATCAACAGTTTCTATTAAATTTTTCCACTGTTTATCAAATCTTTCTTCTTTTCCAAAAACATCCATGTAAAACATCATATTGTTTTTTGCCATCATAGGCTCTGCCCATTTTGCTTTTGCAAATTCCTGAGGAGTTTCCAAAATTTTTTCATCTATATTCAATATTCTTGAAAGTTCTGGAATAGCGTCACGTTTATGATTTTCAAACACCCCTTTTGCAACTTCATCTTCTACTCCTTTTGCAATCTGACGTAAAGGTTGTGCATCATGATTGCCTACACCAAAAACAAAAGTATCAGGATTAAAATTTCTATTTAAAAACGCATTATTTGAGCCCCAACCATCTTTCATATACATAGAACTCAAAACTTTTGTACGATTTTTTACTTCACTGCGAAGTTCATTTCCTTCAAACATAGAAAAATCATCAACACCTGCTTCAAATTCATACAAAATATCTTTCAAATCAAAATTTTTACCTTTTACTTCTTTTATTGATTTTTCCATAAAATCAAGCACAGAATCACTATATGATTTTTTCAAAACAACATTATTTTTATCAGTAACCTTTTGATTTATATAAGACCAACCGACATCAACCCTCAAAGAATCATATCTTTGAGCAAATAACTGTGTTTTACGTTTCAACAATTTTGCTGCATCACTTGATTCATTTTTAATTCCGTCTAAATCTAGTGCAACTATTCTCCAACTAGGATTTCCAACATATTTATCACTTGAAAACGCTTTTGGATTAGCCCACATTTCATCATAAGTAAACCCAACAAGACAATCTCCAACAAATTTCATTCCTTTATCATTTAAATTTTTTCTTGCTATTTTCAAATGTTCATCTGCTAAAAACTGTTTAAAATTAAAAAAGTCTAAATCATCTTTATTTTCAGTAGCTAATTTTTTTATCGTTGAAAGTTTAAGCTCTTTTTCACTATCAAAGTTATACAGATTTTTTTCTAAATCACTTGCCCATTTAGAAAAATTTGAAGTTTTATTCTTCTTCTCTAAAACTTTAAAAATACCTTTTGGTTCTAACCAATCATTATTTTTTACACAATACTCATTATATTTTTTCTTTAAATCAGAGGTTTCATCAATATTTTTAAATCTTTCAAATGCCTTTTTCAAAACTTTATCTTGCGTAGAATCATCTCTCAAAACATTTTCCAAATTCGCAATTTTTTCTTTTTTTGCAATATTGTTTGCATCAACAATTTCTTTAACATCAGACTTACTAAGCATTTTGCCAAATTCTTTCGTAGTCAAAAGTTGAGGATTAATTTCCTGATATCCCAAAGATAAAGAAGTTCCACTATATGGCGAATGATGCGGATATTGACCTTGCGGCAATACTTCTACTGTATTTATACCCAAATAATTTTTAATAAAATCAAAAAATTTACCACTTTCTTTTGAACTTAAATTCCCAACACCTGTGTTATGAGAAGGGTTTTGAGGCAAACAAACATCATGAACAATAAAAACAGATTTTCCTGTTTGACCAACTTTTTCTTTTGCCTTTGAAAGCACAGATTTATACTGCGTCATTTCGTTTTTCGTCAACTGACGCTCAAAAGATACATTTCTATTATTTACAGCTTTTACTTGCAAGATTTAAAACCTCTGTACAGAAATTTTAAACCAACTAAAATATTTTTTTGTCAGTAAAAACAAAGTTAAGTAACAAAAATTTACCAATATTTAATGTTTTACAACTGATTTAAAATCTGTTTTGCATAACCTATTTCCAAAATAAACAAAGGAAATAAACAAAACTATTCCGGCTATTTTAAATGTATTTGAAATACCAAATTCTTGCGCAATAACACCAACAAGCATATTACTTAAAGAAAAAGTACCGGCAAATGCAATAGCATGCAAACTCATTATACGACCTCTTTTGTCATCATCAACAATGGCTTGAATAAGAGTATTTGATGATATTAAAAACATTACCATTCCAAACCCTACACCAAACATTAAGCAAAAAGCCGTAATCATTCCGTGTGAAAAACCCATAAAGAAAAAACTAAGAGAAGCAACCAACATACTAAAAGTTAAAATTTTTGCTAAACCTCTAACTGTCTGTTTATAAGCCAATAACAAAGATGCAAGCAACGCACCTATTCCAGCAGCACTCATCAAAATACCCAAAGTTTCTGCACCTCTATGCAAAACTTCTGCTGCAAAAATAGGCATCATTATTGGATAAGACATACCAACAAAACTTAAAACTGCCAAAGACACAAGTAACAAAGATATTTGAGGTGATTTTACAGCATAAGAAAGTCCCTCTTTTAAATCTTTGAACAAACCTTTTTTCTCTGGTTTTTCTTCAACTATTTTTGGTAAACGCATAGCACAAACTGCCCAAATTACAGGCAAATAACTAACGAAATTAATCAAAAAACAAACTCCGACTCCAAAAGCCGAAATCAAAACACCTGCAATAGCAGGTCCAATAAGCCTTGCCAGATTAAAACAAGATGAATTTAAAGAAATTGCATTTCCCAAATCTTTTTTATCATCCACCATATAAATAACAAACGCTTGGCGCAAAGGCATATCGACGGCCATAATCAAATTTAACATAACACCCAAAACTACAATATGCCAAATTTTGATTACTCCACTCATTGCTAAAACAGCCATTATAAAAGCTTGTATTGCAAAGGCAACTTGAACCCATATAAACAATTTGTGTTTGTTAAATTTATCAGATATAACACCTGCAAAAGGCAACATTACAAGCAAAGGAATAGCATTTATACACGCAACTGTTCCCATAATGAATGCTGATTTTGTCATCTCATATATCAACCAACTGATAGCAATATTTTGAATCCAAGAACCAATTAAAGAAACAATTTGTCCTGAAAAAAACAACCTGTAATTTCTGTATTGAAAAGCTCTGAATGTTTTAAATATTTTATCTTTCATGCTTTTAGAATACTGCAAAAATAAAAATTTCACACGACAAGAAATTTTATGTATAATAAACCTATGAAATTAATTGGCGAAAATATACATATAATATCAAAAACAGTAAGAGCAGCATTAGCAGAACGTAATGAAGCTTTTATCAAAGATTTAATTTTAAAAGAAAAAACTGTTGATACGATAGATTTAAACGTAGGACCTGCAAAAGCAGCTATGGAAGGGATATTACCTTGGCTTTGCAATCTTGTTCAAGAAAATTCTAATCTTTCAATATCTTTTGATTCAACTAACGCAGAAGAAATAGAAAAAGGTTTGAATGTTTGTAGCGACACAGAAAATGCTTTTATAAACAGTACTTCAGCAGATTCAGAAAGATTAGAAAAAATCACAACACTTGCTAAAAAATATAATTCAAACATGATTGCGCTTACTATGAATAAAGAAATCGGAATTCCAAAAACAGCAGATGAAAGGCTTGCACTTGCATTTGAAATAATGGAAACTTGTGACGAAAAAAAAATTCTTCACGACAAAATTTATTTTGATCCTCTTATTTTGCCAATTTCAGTTGAACAATCTCAAGCGCAAGAAGCAATAAACACAATTCAAATGATAAAACAATCTTTTGAACCGGAAGTAAAGACAACAGTTGGTCTTTCAAATATTTCAAATGGTTCACCAAAAGAAATCAGACCTTTAATAAACAGAGTTTTTGCAGTGCTTTTATACGGTGCAGGTCTTGATAGTGCTATTATTGATGCTCTTGATACAGAACTTATCAGAATAATCAAAATGCTTGATAACCAAAATCCACAAAACAAAATTGATGAACTTTATATAAATATTGCAAACACAATAAGAGATTTCTCCGAAATCGAAGAAATCTCTTACAATGAACAAGACTCTAATCAAGTCGCCATTATAAAAACTGCAAATATACTTCTAAACAAAAGTATTTATTCTCACAGCTACTTACAAATCTAAAAATCTACACCTGGATAATTCATTCTAGATTGAAAAGCTGTACTGTTTAAGCACATATCCAATGCTTTTTCAACAAATTGCTTAACTTGTTCAACATCACTAATCAACAACTCATTGCGAACATCTTTTGATTCTTTCAAAGCTGAATTGAATTTTTCACGATTAAAATTAAACATAATTTGCACTCCATATTTTTACTTACGATACACATCTCACATGAAGTTAATCGACCATCTTTTTCAAAAACTTTAATTTCTTAGCCTCAAATATTAAGTTTTGTAATGAACGATTTATTTAATTTTATCTTTTAGACTATGCACCCATTTCGTCATCAATAATATTTTCGCTAGCCGCAACTACAATACTTTGAGGACGTGCATCAAATGGATTTCTTATTAATTTCGGATTTGTATTTGAATTTTTAGAGCATATTTCCATTAAATTTTCACTACTCAAAGCTTTATCAATTCCTTCAGGTAATTTTGGAGCTTTAACTTTTTTTCCTAATTCTTTTGCTTGAGCATACATATAATTATTGTAGATATATTGTTTGTATTGAACATCTTGTTCTTTTGTTAATTTAGAAACGGCTTTTTGAACTTTTGCCAAGTTTGCACCATTTATATTGCTTCCTTTTGCAATATCTTTACCTTGTCTTAAATCATAAGGAATATGTTCCCAATCAGCAACCTTATCAACTTCTTTTCCGCGAAGTTGAAGTTCCAAAACTTTTCCATTTTTAGGTTTAACTTTTAATTGAATTGCTGTATATCCTGATTCTTTGGCTTTTGAAGAGACATTCACATTTTTTGAAGAATTTGCTAATTTTTTAAGTTGCACTTCATCTAAATAAAATTTATTTTCAGTTGAACAATTTAATTTCTTACCTCTATAATTTTCAACTTCCAAAATTTCAATTTTACCTTCTTTTGCAGCTTTTTGTAATGCAGAAACAATTTTTTTTGTGCTACTTGGAGTTAAATCAGAAATTCTTGCACCATAAGCATCTCCAATCACGCTCTTTGTAACATTTTTGTCTGTATCAAATTTTTTAATTTGTTCTTGCAAAGTTTTTATAGCAGTTGCTTTTTCTTCAGCAGAAAGTTTAGTATTATTTTTTACAGCGTTAAGTTGTGATTTCAATTCTTCTCTATGTCTTACCATTTTTTCAAAAATTGAAACTTGGCATTTTGAACGACCTTTTAAAGAACCTTTAACCTCATCTGGCAAAATATCTTTTAAAGCTCCGAAAGATTCTTCAAAATATTTTTCACCATCAACAGATAATTCTTCACTACATTTTCTCAAATTTTGAGGATTTTTAACAACTTCAAAAGTAGTTCTTAAATTAGTTTTATAATATCCTGATTTAAAAACTCCAAAAGACTCTTTAAATAAATCTTTCAAAGAAACAAAACATTTTTTCACATAGCCAAAACTACTTAGATTATCAGTTTTTATATTTGCTTGTTTTAAAGAACTTTTTGCACCAGCAACAGAAAGACCAATAGTAGAAGTAGCACCACCCATATCATAAAATGCTTTTTCGACATCATCACCAGATTTGGCTTTTGCTATTTTTACACCGGCTTTTACAGTTTGAACAGCACCTGCTCCAATACCTAGAGCAACAAATATCGGAGCAACGGCTCCGCCAGTTGCTGCCATTAAAATTGTGCTTCCTACCATCATGCCAGCACCTACTAGAAAGTTTTTAGGACTTGAAAACATATTTACAACAGGTGAAACAAGACCTCTAAAGAAATTCCAGCCAGCTTCTGAACAGCTAAATTTTCCATCATTTGACTTATCAATTTTTGTGGTTACAACAGGCGAAACAACTCTTTTTTGAGTTTTCAAATTAGAGTTGAAATTATATTCAGTATTTTTAATTTGATTGTTTACTGATAAAGCCAAAATTAACCACCTGTTTTTATATCATGATAAAAACAAAAAAAGGCTTAAAATTGACATTTTGCGATTAATATTGAACTTTTATTACAACTTTTTTAACATATTTTTGATTATCATTTATTGCGATTTGAGGCATGTGAGCTTCATGAGGATAAAGAATAGCAAAATCGCCTGCTTTTAGTCTTACAAAAGTTGAGAAATTTTCATCTTTTGGATTTAAAAATTCTATATCATTAGCTTCTTCATATTTTATAAAAGAATCATAATTTGATATATCTCCAACACCAATTTGTTCTTCACCTTCTACAATGTATTGAATATCAATATAATTTCTATGTGCTTCAAACTTACCTTCTTCTAATTTTTTTGAAGTGTAATCTTGAACATTTGCATATACAATTTCATCATTAAGAAGATATTTTCCATTTTCCACTTTGGAAAAATCAGTATCTTTAAGATATTCAAGTCCTAACTTGATACCATAAGATAAATTAGAATAAATTTTATAATTTTCTATATTGTCTTTTATCATAATAATATATTATCATAAAAGAATGAAAAAATATTATGTATATGTAATTTTGACAAAAGATAAAACACTCTACTGTGGCTATACAGATGATGTTGAAAGACGTTTTGAATTACACAAATCAGGAAAAGGAGCAAAATATACAAAAGCTCACCCACCTGATAAAATTGTTTATACAAAAGAATTTGAAACAAAACAAGAAGCAATGAAGGAAGAATACCGAATAAAAAGCCTTACAAGAAGTGAAAAATTAAAAGAACTTAACATAAAAATTTAAAACCACTTGTAAATAGTTTTTTTTTGCGTTATGTTTAACTAGCACTAGTAATTAAAATAAAGGAACAGAATAATGTCAAGACAATGTGAAATATGTGGAAAAACACCTTTGAAATCAGCAAAGTTAACTTTTTCTCATAAACAAAATTTAAACCGTCAAGCTCCAAACTTACAAACAGTTAAAGCTAATATTAACGGTACAGTTAAAAAAATTAAAGTTTGTACTTCTTGCCTAAAAGCAGGTAAAGTTCAAAAAGCTCTTTAATTTTTTTATTAATGATTTAAAAACACCGATTTTAAAAAAATCGGTGTTTTTGTTTATATTGTTTCAGAACGTAAATAAAATCCCAAAAATTTTAAGATATTTCTTATTTGTTTTATAATAATAAGGAAATTTAAGGAGGATATATGGTTAAAAGATTTGATGCAGGTGAAGTAATTACAGCGCTAGTTACACCTTTTAATAAAGATAGAAAAGTTGATTATTCAAAAATTGAAGAACTTGTAAAACATGTTATTTCAACAGGTTCTGATTCTGTTTTAGTAGCAGCAACTACTGGCGAAAGTCCTACTCTTACAAACGAAGAAGAAATTGAAATTCTTTCAACTGCAAAAAGAGCATGCCAAAACAAAGCAAAAGTTATATTCTCTGCTGGTTCAAATAGCACTGAAACAGCTGTAAAAATGACAAAATTAGGAACAAAAGAAGGTGCAGATGCAATTCTTTCTGTTATACCTTATTATAACAAACCATCACAAGAAGGCATGATAGAACATTTTTCAGCAGTTGCAGAAAGCACTGAACTTCCTGTTATCATATACAACATTCCTGGAAGAACAGGTGCTAATATGTCTGTTAGTACAATGAAATATTTGTCAGAAAAATATTCAAATATAGCAGGTGTAAAACAAAGTTATAATGATTTAGATGTTATATCAGAAATAAGAATTAATTGTCCTGAAGATTTCATCATTTACTGTGGTGATGACAGTTTAACACTTCCAATGCTATCTCTTGGCGCACAAGGTGTTGTTTCTGTTGCCTCTCACTTATGGGGCAAAGAAATTAAATCAATGATAAATAATTTTAAAAATGGAAATTATGTAGTTGCAAAAAATATGCACATGAAATTATATCCAATTTTCAAAAACTTATTTATGACATCAAACCCTGTTCCTATAAAAGCAGCTCTTGCTAAAAAAGGACTAATACAAGAATACGTTAGAAGACCACTTGTGGAACTTTCTGACGAACAAAAAGAAATATTATATAAAGTAATGGATGATTTTGAACAAAATTAGTCTGTTGTAGAACTTATATATAATTTTATTTTCGATAAAATCAAATAATAATAAATATGTTGAGGTATAGAGAAAAATGAAAAACAAAAAAATCATGTTTTGGGCAATATTTGCAATCGTACTTGCTTGTGGGATTGTAAGTTTTGTAAAGCCAACAAAATTAGGTTTAGACTTGGTTGGGGGTTCAAGATTAGTTCTTGAAGCTCAAACTACAAACAATATAGCAAAAATCACACCAGAAATGATGGA
>JAKSUT010000200.1 GCA_024408705.1 bacterium
CTTCTTTCTTTTCTTCTTTTTTAGTTAAGTTCATTGGTTGAATTGGACGACAGTTATTTCTATAAACTGTAATACCTTTCAAATTATTTTTATAAGCTAAGATATAAGTTTTTTCAATATCTTCTCTTGAAGCACTTACAACAAAGTTTACTGTTTTTGAAACAGCATTATCTGTGTGAAGTTGAAAAGCAGCTTGCATTAGAACGTGATATTCTGGAGAAACATCATGTGCTGTTGCAAAAATTTGTTTTATCTCATCAGAAAGTCCTTCAATATGAGCAATAGTACCATCATTCGCGATTTGTTTCATCAAATCTTGTGAATAGAAACCATGGCTTTTTGCATATTTTTCAAAAATTGGATTTACTTCAGGAAGTTCTGTTCCATCCATAATTCTACGTAAGAAAACAAGGCCAAATAATGGTTCAACACCGCCTGATGCACTTGCTATCATTGAAATTGTACCTGTTGGTGCAATACAAGTTGTTGTTGAATTTCTAATACCAAATTCTTTAATTTTTGCATCCAAATCAACCCACATTTCATCAGAAATGATACCTGCAGATTTTCCTGCATATTTTTTTGATAAAAAGTTTTGATTATCATAAATACTACCTGCAAAGTTTGCAAAAGAACCTCTTGTTTTAGCAAGCTCAATTGAAGCTACTTTTGAATGATAATCAATAAATTCAATAACTTGTTTTGCTAGTTTCACACCAGCATCTGAGTTATATGAAATTTCCATTTTCATAAGCATATCAGCCCAACCCATTACACCAAGACCGATTTTTCTATTGTTTTGTACCATTTGAGCAATAATTGGTAATGGATAATTATTTACTGTAATTACGTTATCTAGGAAATTGATAGAAAGTTTTGTAACTTTTTCTAATCTATCCCAGTTAATTGTTTTATCATCATTAACCATCATACCTAAGTTGATAGAACCTAAGTTACAAGCTTCATAAGGCAACAATGGAACTTCACCACAAGGGTTTGTAGATTCAATTTCACCTAATAGCGGAGTTGGGTTATCAGAATTCATAGTATCAATAAAGATAATACCAGGTTCACCTGTTTTCCAAGCGCCATCAACGATTTTATCAAATACATCTTTTGCTCTTAATTGACCAACAACTGCTTTTGTTTTTGGATTAATCAAATCATAATTTGTATCTGCAATAACCGCATCCATAAATTTGTTAGTAATTGCAACTGAAATATTAAAGTTATTTAATTTTGAAGTATCATTTTTGCAATTAATAAATTCTAAAATATCAGGGTGATCAACTCTCAAAATACCCATATTAGCGCCACGTCTTGTACCACCTTGTTTTACAGCTTCTGTTGCTGCATTGAAAACTTCCATAAATGATACAGGGCCAGAAGAAACACCCATTGTAGATTTTACAACATCATTTTTTGGTCTTAAACGTGAGAAAGAAAAACCAGTACCACCACCTGATTTGTGAATAATAGCTTGGTTTTTAATTGCTTCAAAAATTCCTTCTAATGAATCTTCAACAGGTAAAACGAAACAAGCTGATAATTGACCAAGTTCACGACCAGCATTCATCAAAGTTGGTGAATTTGGCATAAAATATCTTTTTGTAATCATTTCATAAAACTTATCTGATAATTCATTAACATCTTTCAAAGTTTTACCATATTCTAAATCAGCAATAGCAATACTATCAGATACTCTTCTAAACATATCAGAAGGTCCTTCTACGCATTTGCCGTTTTTATCTCTTTTCAAATATCTTTTTTCTAAAACTGCAATAGCATTTGATGATAAATCTAATTCATTTTGTTCCAAGACAGATGTCCCCACTTTTTACCTCCGTTGTACTTTCTCCTAACCATTAATATTATATTAACTTAAATTTGAAAAGCATGTTAAATTGTAAATTAGTTTTACTTAATAAAAATTATTAATATAAAAAATTAAAACAACTTCTACCTTCTAACTTGACAATGCGTTATGTATTAAATATTATATAAACATCAGGGAGACATGGCCAAGTGGTAAGGCAGAAGCCTGCAAAGCTTTTATCCCCAGTTCAAATCTGGGTGTCTCCTTTTTTAATGCAAATTTTT
>JAKSUT010000201.1 GCA_024408705.1 bacterium
TTTGTATATGGATATTGCTTTTAAATTAGCAAAGTAAAAATAAAAGAAAAAAATAAAACAAAAAGAGAAATAAAAAAGACAAGGCTTTCACCTTGTCTTTTTTGTTTCTCCCTATCCAAACGAGAGAGGGTTATTTCTTTATGTTTCGTAACCTCAACAACAAAATCGACCTCTCCTAATGGGAGAGGTCATTATTTTTTGTAATTTAATAATGAAATTAATTTTTATTTATAAATTCCAAAACAAATTCTAATGCTTTTTGTGAAAAAACTTCTTTCATTTTTTTTCTTGAATATTTTGGCGAAAGTTGTATGCGTTTTATTTCGGTTGCATATTTGTTTTTTGCTGCAACAAACATTGTACCAACAGGTTTGCCTTTTTCTGCCCCTGTTGGGCCTGCAATTCCTGTTGTGCAAAGTGTTACGTCGCAACCAGTTTTGTTGAACAAGCCCTCTGCCATTTCTTTTGCGCATTGTTCAGAAACTGCTCCATAAGTGTTTAGTGTTGTTTCTGTTACCCCTAAAATTTCCATTTTGGCTTCGTTTGCATAAGTTACAAAATTTTCTTTTATATATGATGAACTCCCTGAAATATCAGTAAGTTTTGAACTAACCAAGCCTCCAGTGCATGATTCTGCTGTGGAAATGGTTAAATTCTTTTCAAAAAGAACGTTTGCAACTTTTTGCTCTATATTTTCGTTTTTAAATAAGTTTAATAATTTTTTCATATTACAAGAGTAATATTATAGAAAAATTTTGTCAATAAATATGCAAATTAGTTTTAAAAAAATTAAAATTTTATATTATTAATAATTGTAAATTAAAACTTGAAATAACGTATTGACTTGAAATTTTGTTTGTCATAGGATTGTTGTACCAAGTGTATCTTGGTGTCGAAATAGATAGCCGGAAAGTGATAATATTACTTGTGTTGCTCTCTATTTGGCAAGTACAAATGGGTTTTTTATAAACCCGCAAGAAAATACAAAGGAAGAAAAATGGCAAGCAATACTAGACCAAGAATCAGAGTTTGTTTGAAAGCATACGATCACAAATTGATTGATGTGTCAGCAGACAAAATCGTAGAAACAGCAAAAAGAACAGATGCTAAAGTTGCAGGACCTATTCCTTTGCCTACAAGAAGACGTATATATTGCGTTTTGCGTTCACCACACGTTGATAAAAAATCTCGTGAACACTTTGAATTAAGAACACATAAACGTATTATTGATATATACGATCCAACTCAACAAACTACAGAAGAGTTAAGTAGATTAGATTTACCAGCTGGTGTAGATATTGAAGTTAAATTGTAATTTCAATAACCAGTTTTGAAAATTGAATAAGCATTATGCAGATAATGTGATTCTACGTGAGTTCAATATGGGAACTCAAGGCAAAGTAATTAAGTATGTAACGTAGCGCTCGCAAGAAGATGTGACTTGACACTAAAAATGTTGATTAGTCAATATTTGTCAAGAAGCTAGAAAGGTAAAAAACATGACATTAGGTGTAATTGGAAAAAAACTTGGAATGACTCAAGTTTACGATGAACAAGGGTTAGTAATACCTGTAACAGTTATTAAAGTTGACCCAATCGTTGTTACTCAAGTTAAAACAGTTGAAACTGATGGTTACAACGCAATTCAAGTAGGTACTGTAGCAGCTAAAGAAAAACATTTAACAAAAGCTCAAATCGGTCACTTGAAGAAAAACAATATCGAAAATGTAAGACATTTACAAGAATTCAGAGTAGAAAATCCTCAAGATTATACTGTAGGTCAAAAAATTGAATTATCAGTTCTTGATAATGTAGAAAAAGTTGATGTTACAGGCAAATCAATAGGTAAAGGTTTCCAAGGTACTGTTAAAAGATGGAACTTTGGAAGAGGACCAATGGGACACGGTTCTAAAAACCACAGAGAACCAGGTTCTATCGGTGCAGGTACAACTCCAAGCCGTGTTATCAAAGGTAAAAGAATGGCTGGAAACATGGGTAACGAAAGAGTTACAATTTCAAAATTATCTTTAGTTAAAGTTGATGCAGAAAACTCATTAATCTTAATTAAAGGTTCAGTTCC
>JAKSUT010000202.1 GCA_024408705.1 bacterium
TTAAACCCTGATGAACTTGTTGCAGTAAGCCCTGATACAGGTGGTGTTGCAAGAACAAGATATTTCTCTAAACAACTTGAATGTCCACTTGCAATTATCGATAAACGCAGAGACAAACACAACGAAGCTATCGCATCTCACGTTATCGGTGATATCAAAGATAAAATTTGCGTTATGTTAGACGACATCATTGATACAGCAGGTACAATTTGTGAAGCATCAAAACTTCTAATCTCAAAAGGTGCAAAAGAAGTTTATGTATGCGCAACTCACCCAGTATTTTCAGGACCTGCTATTGAAAGATTGACAGCTGCTCCAATAACAGAAGTTATTGTAACAAACTCAATCCCTCTTGATTTCAGCAAAATGCCTCCAAAAATCAGACAACTTTCTGTTGCTCCACTTCTTGGGGAAGCTATTTCAAGAATACATGATGATGAATCAATAAGTTCTTTATTCGGTTTTGAAAAAGAAATGAAAGTTTAAAAATACCAAACACACAAAATTTGCACAGGTTTTAAAAAAAGCCTGTGCTTTTTATTGTTCAAAATTTCTGTAAAAACTTATTACCTAAGTATAAATACGAAACTAGGCAAGGTTTTCTCATTTGACATAAGACATGAAAGAAAAATTTTTATTCAACCTAGTAGTGTATATCTTTGTAAAAATCTTTACTTTTTTGGTAGTTTCAATTATCATATAAACTATAAATGATAGGATAGGAGAAACTATGTTCGAACGTTTTACGGAAAAAGCGATAAAAGTAATAATGCTAGCACAAGAAGAAGCTAGAAGACTTGGTCATAACTTTGTAGGTACAGAACAAGTTTTATTAGGTTTAATTGGCGAAGGCACTGGCGTCGCAGCAAAAACTTTAAAATCTATGGGAGTAAACTTGAAAGATGCTCGCGTAGAAGTAGAAAAAATAATTGGCAGAGGTTCTGGATTTGTCGCAGTAGAAATCCCATTTACACCTCGTGCAAAAAGAGTTCTTGAATTATCTTGGGATGAAGCAAGACAACTTGGTCACAACTACATAGGTACTGAACACTTATTGTTAGGACTTATTAGAGAAGGTGAAGGTGTTGCAGCAAGAGTTCTTGAAAATTTAGGAATTGATTTAAACAAAATCAGAAGCAACGTAGTTAAAATGTTAGGTGAAACAAAACCTCAAACAGTTGCATCTGGAACAACTTCAAGTTCTTCAACAACAAAAGCAAAAACACCAAGTTTAGATGAATTTGGTACAGACCTTACACTTGCAGCTCAAGAGCTTAGATTAGACCCAGTAATCGGTCGTGAAAAAGAAATCGAAAGAGTTATTCAAATTCTTGCAAGAAGAACTAAAAACAACCCTGTTCTACTAGGTGAACCAGGGGTTGGTAAAACTGCTGTTGCAGAAGGTCTTGCAATTAGAATTGTGAACGCAGAAGTTCCTGATATTTTAGAAGACAAAAAAGTTATCCAACTTGATATGGGACTTTTGATTGCCGGTACAAAATATCGTGGTGAATTTGAAGAACGTTTGAAAAAAATCATGGACGAAATAAGACAAGCAGGAAACATCATTCTTGTAATTGATGAAATGCATACTCTTATTGGTGCAGGCGCAGCAGAAGGTGCTATTGACGCTGCAAACATCTTGAAACCTGCTCTTTCTCGTGGTGAAATTCAAGTTATCGGTGCTACAACACTTGACGAATACAGAAAATATGTTGAAAAAGATTCAGCATTAGAAAGACGTTTCCAATCAGTTATCATTGAAGAACCTTCAATTGATGAAACTATTGAAATCATCAAAGGTATTCGTCCAAAATACGAAGAACACCACAAATTAAACATTTCTGACGGTGCAGTTGTTGCATCAGTAAAACTATCTAGCAAATACATTACAGATAGATTTTTACCAGATAAAGCAATTGACGTTTTAGATGAAGCAAGTTCAAAAGTTCGCTTACAAGTAAGCACTCTTTCTCCAGAAGGAAAAGAACTTGATAAAGAACTTCGCTCATTGATTAAAGAAAAAGAAGATGCTATTCGCAACCAAGAATTTGAAAAAGCATCTCAACTTAGAGATGA
>JAKSUT010000203.1 GCA_024408705.1 bacterium
AATACTTTCATCAATATATTTTTGATGTAAACTTAAATCTTTTAATAATGCCCATTTGATTTGTTTTTCAGCATTTTCAACAGCTGATTGAGAAGTTTGTTTTGTTAAATTTGATGTAATTCTTTTTTCTTCAGCTGTGATAACTTTTTGAGAGTTTGTTTCGATATCTTTAACTGCTTTTTCTGCTTCTGTTAAAATCTTTTTCTCAATAGTTTCTGCACTTCTTTGAGCATCTTCTTTTATTGTATCAATATCTTGTTGCAAATTTTTAACTGAGTCTTGTGCATTTTTTAATGATACAATTGAGTCTTCTTTTTTCTTTTTTGTTTCTTCAATATGTTTTATAATGCTTTCTTGTAAACCTGAAATAGCTGATTTTATATCAAGTTTGTTCATTAAATAAATTATAATAGCTAGGAAGATAACAAAGTTGAACAAGTTTGATTTAACAATGTAATCCCATAATTTACTTGCCATATCAGCATCAAAGTGAGTTGCTATGAATACAACTTTGTTGCATAAATCACTTATTCCTGTAATAATTGCATCTTTTACTGCTATTAATATTGATATTATTTTGTTTAAATATATATTCATTACCTAACCTAATATTTTAGAAACAATTTCGTCTGCTAATTTTTTTGATTCTTCATCTAAAACAGCTTGAGAACTTTCTTTTTCTCTATTCATGTTTGTTTTTGCTGTATCAATCATAGAAGTAGCATTTGTTCTTGCGTCTTCTGTCATTTGAGCTTTTTTGCTTTTCATTTCTTCAGTTTTGTCAAGAATAACTTTTTTTGAATCTAGTTTAGCTGCTTCAATTTTGTCATTCTTGTCTTTTATCAAGGCTTCAGACTTTTCATAGTTTTCATCTGCCTCTTTGTTAGTTTCGTCAATAAACTTTTCTCTTTCAAGCACAACTTTTTGAAGCGGTTTGTAAAAAATCGCATTCATAACAAAACAAAAAAGTATAAAGCTTACTGCCGAAACTAAAAAAGTTGCATTAAATTCCATTACAAATTCTTCCTTAACCCATCATACCTGATAATTTCAAAGCGATAATCAATGCGTAAATTGCACAAGCTTCAGCAAGTGCTGCACCAACTAAGAAGAAAGCTACTGCTTTACCAGCAATTTCTGGTTGTCTTGAAATTGCATCCATCAAACCTTTAGTTGCAATACCGATACCTAATCCGGCACCAACTGCACCGAAACCGATTGCTACACCTGCACCTAATTGAGCTAAATCTGAAATCATAATAATTTCCTTTCTTTTTCCTATTTTCCTTTTCTATTAATGTTCTTCCGAAACTGCTGATGATATGTAAACTATCGTCAGCATCATGAATACTAATGCTTGAACGCAAGCTACCAAAACCTCAAAGAACATACCTAAAATTGGAACACCATAAGCACACAAACTTAGCAATACTGAAATCAAAATTTCACCAGCAAGAATGTTACCAAAAAGTCGGAGTGCCAATGTTAGAGGTCTTGTAACCATTTCTAATAGTTCTACTAAGAATAATATTATTCCAACAAAACTAAATTCGTGGATAAAGAATTTTTGTTTTTTCTTTATCAAACCACATGATACATAGTATATTAATACGATGATTGCCATTGCAGCAGTCATGTTAATATCGTTTGTTGGAGATGCGATTTCACCATGACGTAGGTGAATCATTCTCAATGGTAATTGTCCCATCAAGTTTGCAGTAATAATAAACAAAAACAATGATGCTGCCAAAGGAATATGTTTTCTTCCTTCGTTGCCAATCATTGAATCAGTTAAGCCCCAGAAAAAGCCCATGAGGTTTTCTGCAAATGCTTGTAATTTGTTTGGTACTAATGACAACTTTCTTGTTGCGATAAATGCAAAAATAACTACAAAAGCCATTGCTGCCCACATTGTAACAAGTGTGTCCATGTTAAAACTGTAATTACCAATAGATGCTATCCAGTGTCCGCTACTCATTTATTACCCTCACTTGTTGTTTATTTTATCACTAAATTTTTTTTTTTCAATGTATAATTTTAATATGAATATAATTAATTTTGAAAATTT
>JAKSUT010000204.1 GCA_024408705.1 bacterium
TTCTGGGACGGAAGGATTCGAACCTCCGAATGTCTGGACCAAAACCAGATGCCTTGCCACTTGGCGACGTCCCATCAATTTTTGGTACAAATAAATTGTACTTTAAAAATCGACAATGTCAAGTTTTAACAAAGAATTTTCTATCCAACTCGTCTCAACAATGAAGGATCGGCTTCTCCAGTCGTATATATCAAAAAATCATGATTTGGAGCAACATAACTTTTTATAAATTCAGAATTAACAATTTTTTCTGAACAAGCATAAGAACCTATGTTTTCCTTCAAAAAACTTACAAATAATTTTTCGTCTGCCGTCATGGCATAATCATTTAAATTTTTTATAATATCCATACTCCCATTTTACCCTATTTTACATGGTTTTGGGGCTTTTTTTATTTTTTCTTTCACAAAACTTAATCATGTGCTCAAAAAAAAGCTCGACTAAGTCGAGCATAGCTGAATCGTGTTAAGTATAAAAGACATAAATATTATTATGCTTTTACTTATACACCACTTTAAAAATTTTAGATATTGTACAACTAGCTAATTTTTACAAATTTTCCAACGCTGCAATTTTCATTTTATCAAAATTTGGCTCTTTTCCTGTCCAAATTTCTATCGCTTTTTGCGCTTGGTAAACCAACATATCAAGTCCTGAAATAGTTTGCAAACCAAATTCTTTTGACTTTTCAATCAATTTTGTCTTTATCGGATTATAAACAATATCATATATAATTACATCTTTTGGCATTTCATACAAAACTTGCAAACTCAAAGGCATTTCGTCTGCCGAATAGCCTTTCATTCCAACAGGAGAAGCATTTACTATCATTGCAGATTTAAATAATTCACCTGTGCTTGATTTTTGGAATATATTGAATTCTACATTCGGAAAAGTTTCACGATAATATTTTACAAGTTCTGATGCATTTATAATATTTCTAGTAAACAAATTAATCTTTGCCACTCCCAACTGAGTAAACGCAACAACCGCAGCTCTTGAAGCACCACCTGTTCCGATTATACTTACAGATTTTGATTTCAATGACTTTTGAATATCTTCTGGAATAGCAGTTTTAAAGCCATAAACATCTGTATTATAGCCATAAAAACTTTTATCATCTCTGATAAGAATTGTATTTACGCATCCTGAAACATTTGCCAACTCATCTGCACCATCTAAAAACAATTTCATAGGCACTTTTAAAGGAATTGTAATATTAAAACCTTTATAATCATTCACTTTCAAATATTTTATTCTTTGAATTAAATCTTCTGCAGGAGTATCAAGCGCTTCATAAGTTCCATCCAAGCCCAAGCTTTTTAGACCTGCGGCATGAATATACGGTGAAACGGAATGACCAATCGGAGAACCTATTAATGCGAATTTTAAACCCATTTTTATTCCTCTTCTGCAACTTTTGAAAAATCACAACCCTTACTTGAGCATTGAATAAATGTTCCCTTTTTCAAAACTTTCTTAACCAAAATTGAATTACATTTAGGACATTTTTCATCAACCGGCGGATACCATAATACAAAATCACAATTTGGATATTTGCTGCAACCATAGAAAATTTTGCCGTATCTTGATTTTCTTTGAACAATATCACCGCCACATTTTGGACAAGCCACACCGGTTGAAACCAAAACACTTTTTCTATTTTTACAACCTTCTTTTGTACATTCCATATACTTACCATATGGTCCTGTTTTAAATATCATATCAGAACCACATTTTTCGCATTTTTCTGTACAAACTTCTTGTTCTTTTTCTTCAGATTCTAGACCTGTATCTTCAGGGTTTTCACCCAACACATTGATAGGCATCATAGTTTTACATTCAGGATAACCTGCGCAACCCAAGAATTGTGTTCCGAATTTACTTGTTCTTACGACCATTTTATTACCGCAATTAGGGCATTTAATACCGCTTTCAATCATCACACGGCTTGAATCAGCAGCATTTACTGTTTTCATAAAAGGATCATAAAAATCTCTTAAAACTTTATTCCAAACAGCTTTTTTATCAGCAATTTTATCTAATTTGTCTTCCATTCC
>JAKSUT010000205.1 GCA_024408705.1 bacterium
AAAAGATTCCAATTCTCAAAAAGATAATCTTTTTCAAGATATATTCAAAAAAGAGCCAAGCGAAGCTTGGCTCTTTTTGTTTTTTAAATTTATTAAAAATTTATTCTTTTGTAGAATTATATTTTTCAAACAAATCTGGTCTTTTTTCTTTTGTTCTTTTTAAACTTTCTTCTAGTCTGAATTTTGATATTTCTTTGTGGTTTCCGTTTAGCAAAACTTCTGGAACTTTTAATCCACGGTATTCTCTTGGTTTTGTGTAGTGTGGATATTCTATTAAACCATTTGAAAAACTATCTTCTTCTGCTGATTCAATATGTCCCAAAGTTCCTTCAAGTTTTCTACTTATGCTATCTATCAAACATAATGCAGGGAGTTCTCCACCTGTTAAAACAAAATCTCCAATTGAAATTTCAACCGGTTTTATAATTTCTCTTATTCTTTCGTCAAAACCTTCATAATGTCCGCAGATTAGTATTATGTGGTTATATTTTGCAAAAGAATTTGAATGTTCGTCTTTAAAAGTTTTTCCTTGAGGGGTAAGCATTATGGTAAGAGTATTTTCATCTTTTTTTATGCTTTCATAGGCATCGACAAATGGTTGTGCCATTAAAACCATTCCAGCACCGCCACCGTATGGTGTATCATCAACTTTTTTATGCTTATCAAGGGTGAAATCTCTAGGGTTAATTGTTTCTATTTTGATTGTAGAATTTTCTATTGCTCTTTTCATTATGCTTAAAGAACAATAGCTTTCAATCATTTCAGGAAACAGTGTCATTATTGAAAATTTCATTCAAGCAATCCTTCAATGTTGTTTATAATCACTTTTTTTTCTTTTATTTTGACTTCTGGTACTAATTCATCAACGAACGGAACAAGAGATGTTTTTTTATTTTTTGTTTTTACGCAAATGAAATCATTTACTCCGTTGTTTGATACCCCAACAACAACTCCAAGAAGATTGTCTTCTGTGTCGTATGCTTCAAGTCCAGTTAGTTCATCAATTAAAAATTCATTTTCTTCAAGATTTTCTCTGATATATGTTTCTTCAATAAAAAGGAGTGCACCTTTATATTTCATCAAATCGTTGATAGAATCTATTCCTTTGAATTTCATTAGTGCAAATTTTTTGTTAAATCTAACGGATTTAATTTCAAGAGGCGAATATTTTTCGCCATTTTTTATAAAGACTTCTTTTAAATTCGCAATAAAGTCTTCTTGATTTTTAGAAAAGCCAACTTTAGCTTCTCCTTGTATTCCGTGAAAGTTTAAAATTTTTCCAACTGAAACATATTTCATTTTATTCTTCAGTTTCTTCTTTTACTTTTTTTGCACGAGTTGTTTTTTTAGGCTTTTCTTCTGATTTTTTTGAAACTTTTTTAGTTTCTTTTTCTTCTGCCTTGTTGTTTTTAAATTCTTCTGGAGCATCAGGTCTGTCTTGGTTCCATCTTTCAAGTCCAAGTTTTGCTCTGATAAGTCCAATACCAACGTGAACTCTCCATTCATCCATTCTAAGTTGTGCTGCGATAAGTTTATGACAACCGATTGGAGGTAATGGCAATAAAGGTTCGTAAAGAGCTTGTATTGCTGTCATTTGATCAGGAGTGATTGCAAGTTTTCTTTTTGGGAATGGAAGTTTTGGAAGCATCATTTTTTGTCTAACTAAATTGATGCCAAAGAAAACTTTTCTTGGTTCTAAATCTATTTTTGCACCAATAACTTCGTGTGCATCTGGGTTTGGCAATGGTAACATTGTTTTGTATAACAATTCAATTTGTTCCAATTGCTCCTTGTTTACTAGTAATGGCTTTGCTGGTCTTGGTTGAGGTCTTCTTCCGCCGCCTCTATTGAAACCACCGCCTTGTGGTCTTCCGCCGCCTCTATTGAAGCCACCTTGTCTGTTAAAGCCACCGCCTTGAGGTCTGTTGCCATAACCACCTTGTCTGTTGTAGCCACCGCCTTGAGGTCTGTTGCCATAACCACCTTGTCTGTTGTAGCCACCGCCTTGAGGTCTGTTGCCATAACCACCTTGTCTGTTGTAGCCACCGCC
>JAKSUT010000206.1 GCA_024408705.1 bacterium
CAAGTATTTGCAACTCTTACATTTATTGAACCATTTGAATTTGTAGTAACTTGTACATCCAAAAAGTTTGATAATTCTTTCATCAATTCATCTCTTTGGTCTTGTAAAGAATTTGATAAATTATCAGATGAACGAGTTGCAATAATATTTTGGTTTACTTTAGCAATTTGATCTAACAATGAATTTACCTTATCAATTTGATTAACCATTTCAGATTCTGAATTTGAAGCTAAAGTACCAATAGCTTGAGTTTGATAAGACTCTAAATTTGCATCAGTATTATTAAATGTTTGAACTAAACTATTTGCTTTTGAAATAAAATTTTGTCTCGCTGTCAAATCAGAAGGAGAACTGTTTAAAACAGAAGCAGCGGAATAAAATGCATCTAATGCATTAGCAACACCTGTGCCGTTTAATTCGTTCATAACAGATTCGATATTTGATGCGACATCTGCATATTTATCTAAATATGTTTTTTCTGAATTTTGATTCCAGTAATATGCTTGCATAAAATTGTCAGAATATCTTGTGATAGAAGATATTTGAACACCACTTAATGAATTAATAGTTGTTGCAGGATCAGTAGTTAAAGGGGTATAGTTAATAGCCTCTTTTAAATTCATTCTTAGTTTTGAATATCCCTCAGTATTCATATTCGCAACGTTATTAGAAACAATATTGATGCCTTGTTGAGCGACATTCAATGCTTGTCTTGCTATATTCATACTTGCTGTAAGGCCCATAGTTTTCTACCTTTCTTTATACTTCTTCTGAGATTGAACTTATCATACTTTCATCACATTTGACATTGTGTCCCGATTTATCATACTGCTGGCTCTGCGGAGATACAACATCTAAAATTATTTTCATTGTTTTATCAACAATCGCCATGCCGTGCTTGATTAATTCTTGATGACTTTTTTCCAGCTTTGAAAGTTCTTTCGATAAATCTTTAATTCTTTTTTGCTGTTGTTCAAATTTTTCTGATAATTGTGGATTTTCGGTTTTTGTTTTCTCAATAATATCAGAAAGAGTTATATTTTCATCATCAAGAGAATTTTTGCAAAAATCAATACGTTTAACATTAACTTTGTCTATAACTTCTGCTTGATTAACAATTTTTTCATCAACAACATATAAACTTTCACCATTTCCGTGAATTAAAACTTGTTCTTTTTCAGCATAAAGTTCACCTAACTTTTCGTAGGCTATAATTTCTTCATCAATAATATCGCAATACTGCAAAAGCACTTCAATCATAATAACGCTCCATGTTATTTTAGCTGAATCCATCAATTATATAAACTTTTTGCATTCTATTTCTATATTATTCCACTTCATATAAAAATTTACCACATGCCATGTTACAAAATGTTACCTTTAAATAACGTAATCAGCTATAACACTCCTTCCATAAGTTAAACCATATTTTATATCATCGTCAGAAAGATTTTCACCTTCATTTATTTGTGCAATATTTCTTATTTCTTGCACATTTTGATTTTCTAAAATTCCAGACTCATTTATATCCAATCCATTTGAAGTATTATCTTGAATTTGAGAAGTATTTTGAACTTTATCAATATTTTTAAAGGCATTTGAAGCATTTAATTTTTGAAGAGGGTTTACACTTAAACCTGTTATTGAACTAACCATCTACCTTTTCTCCTCCTTATTGAACATATTTTTCCATTTGATCATAAATTTGTTTTGCAAAACCAAAAGATGTTCTTGGGTTGCTTGCAAGTTGTCTGCCGACTTCATCAAATACAAAAGATTTCATTTTGTCATAATAAGAAGCCTCATCACCGAAAATTCCTCCCTCTCTATCTACTGTTTTGTCATACAAAGTCAAAATTTTTGTAATAAAAACAGATTCAAATTCTTGTGCAACCTTTTTAAGTTTTTCTTTTGAACTTGTAGAGTTTTCAATTCGGTTTAAAATTTGTTGATCTGAGTTTACTGCCCTGTCTTGAAACATAGGTGTAATCATTCCATCTGACATTTCCATTCTACACTTTATCCCCTATTTTTTAATC
>JAKSUT010000207.1 GCA_024408705.1 bacterium
TCTTCTTTGAATATGAATATTAAAGATATGAGATTTGATATAAAAAAATGGGAAGAATTATAAAATATTTTGTAAAATAAAAAGTCGGATTATTTTTAATCCGACTTTTTATTTATTTTATAGATTTGACTAAACTGTTTGTGTTACTTTTTTAGCTAATCTTTCAAAAATGTTAGTGTTTTTGTTCATCACGTTATCTAACATTTTGTTGATTTTTGCAATCATTTTCTTTTCAGCTGCTTCTTTGCCGTTTTTAACAACCCAAGCGTGACGAAGTTTAGAGAATTCTTCACCAGAAAGACTGTTTCCGCCTTTTCCTGCGTTAGCTTTGAAGTTTTCTACATATTCATCTAAGAAACCTTTGTGGAATTCATTTACCATAGTTGCGATTGCACTTGCTGTTGCAGAGAACATTGCAACGTCTTTCATAATGTTCTTTTCATTTGCGTTTCTAAGTGTTTCGTAGAAAGCATTTGATTGAGCATCATTTTCATGATTGTTTGGAACCATTGTGATAGGTGGAGTGAATACACCTTGTCCCCATTCTGTAATAGCTTTTCTGAATAATCTTGTAGCCTGAGATACGTCTTGAGATACACCTGCTGAACGTCCTTTGTCATTGTATTCAGGTTCTGCTAAACCACCAGCATAACCAACTGCTGCTGATAGAATTACAGATTTGATGTTTGGTGACATATCAGATGGTTTTCTAAATACTGCACCTAAGAAATTTCCTCTTTGGTCAAGAGTGATAAATGAAACTTTATCGCCTAAAATTGGGCTTAAACAATCGATAACAGTAGCGTGACCACCTTCGTGTCTAACTGTTTCAATTATATCTTCGATAGGTCTTTCTTCAGCATTCTTTTGAACAGGACCTGCTATTGTTTGTAAATAACTTTCAACAATATCGTTATATGTTACAAATTTGTTTGTTTCACGTTTTGCAACAATTCTTTTTGCTCTTTGCATTATGCCAGCAAGTTCTGCACCGCTCATGCCTTCTGTTAATTTTGCTGTGTCTGCCATGATTTTTTCTTTATCGGCTTCTGATGCGAATTTCAAACCTTTTGCGTGAATTTGCATAATTTCCATTCTGTCTTTTGTTGTTCTTGGGTTTGAAACTGTATATACATCATCAAATCTTCCTGGTCTTATTGCTGCTTTGTCTAACATATCTTTTCTGTTAGTAGCTGCAATTACAACAACTTTTGTTTTTGAATCTTTGTTGTTAAATCCGTCCATTTCAGTTAATAATTGGTTAAGAGTTTGTTCTGCTTCTCTTTCTCCGCCGCCACCGCTTGAACTTCTTGCTCTTGCTAGAGCGTCAAATTCATCAATAAATACGATTGCTGTGTGGTTTGGAGAATTTTCTGCTGCTGAACGAGCTGCTGCAAATAATTCTCTAACTCTTTTCGCACCAACACCAACGTACATTTCAACAAATTCACTACCTGACGCTGAAATGAATGGAGTATTAGTTTCACCAGCAATAGCACGAGCTAATAATGTTTTACCTGTTCCTGGAGGGCCTTCAAGTAAAACACCTTTTGGTGCTACGCCACGTTCTTCAATAAATTTGTTTGGATTTTTCAAGTAAGCAATTAAATCTTCTTGAATATCGTCTTTGATAGAGCTTATACCACCAACATCAGAAAGTTTTGTTTTGATATTTTCTGCCAAAGTAAATCTTCCTGTTTCTGGTTTGAATTCTTCCATTATCAACGCGTGTTTGTCGAAAAATTCATCAACATCTTTTGAAGAAATGATTGTTGAACCATTTGATTTCATTTTTGTTTCATTAACTTTGGCGAAAGTTAATCTTTTTAATGCGATTTGTGCTGCTGTTGGTAGTGCAACATCCATTTTTATTGCTGATTTTTCAACTAAATTTGAAAGAGCTTTATCTCCCATTTTTAAATCAGCATACATTTGTTCTGCAAGAATATCTTTGTAGTAACCATCGTTTTTCTTGAAGAATTCTTTTGCTTGAGCAGTATTTAATCCTTTTAATTCTAAACGAG
>JAKSUT010000208.1 GCA_024408705.1 bacterium
TAGAACAATGACTCCTATTGATTTTTCAAGTGATGGAACATTACTTATCGCAAAAGAAAAAATAGGTCACACTTTTGACGGCATCTGGCAAACAAATCTTTGGGTTTATAATTTCAGAACTCAAACAGCAGAAGAATATCCACAAATTAGAGAAACAATAAAATATTACTGGGAAAGTCAAAAACACATAATGCTTGACGAAAAACGATGGGATATTTATCCGCTTGGTTTTAGTGCAAAAAACCCAAATATGATATTAGTTTCTGCCTATGGTTTTACTGGTAAAACTCCGAAATTTTTAGGAACTTGGGGAATAGATTTAAACGGAACAGAAACAAAACTCATATCACTCACTGGTGTTGGAGAAAGTGTTGGTATGTATGGCTACAAACTTATAAAAACAGGTGTTCAAAATTATGAACTCACTAAAAAACAGGCTCGTAGCAAAAAAAGAGCTTTAAATGCAAAAAAAAGATTAAAAAAGAAAGAAGAAAGATTAAGAAATAAAAAACTTAAACAAGAATATCACGAAAGATTAAAACAAATAGGCTAGTAATTTTTTATAAAAGAAACGCGAATTTTGAAAATTCAAAATTCGCGTCTTTTCTTCTTATTTAAAACATTAAATTTACTTTACTGTTTCTTTTCCTTTTGTTTTGATTTCATTTAAAATCTTTTCAACAAATTCATCAACAGACATTGTGCCAATTTGACCAACACCTCTTTGTCTTACTGCAACTGAATTTGCTTCTTGTTCTTTATCACCAACTACAAGAACATAAGGAACTTTTTTGTCTTGTAAGTTTTCTCTTATTCTATAATTCATACTTTCTGAACGATCATCTAAATAAACTCTTACGTTGTTATCGCGAAGTTTTTTATAAACTTTTTCAGCAAAATCAACATGTTTTTCGTTAGAAATTGGAACAATAGAAACTTGAGTTGGAGCAAGCCAAGTAGGGAAAGCACCAGCATAATGTTCAACCAAAATACCATGGAATCTTTCCATTGAACCAAAAATAACTCTGTGTAACATAACAGGAGTTTTTAATTGACCATCTTTGTCTTGGTATTTAATATCAAATCTTTCAGGTAAATTGAAATCTAACTGAATTGTTGCACATTGCCATGTTCTTCCAATAGCATCTTTAACTTTGAAGTCAATTTTTGGACCATAAAATGCGCCATCACCTTCGTTGATGTCATATTTCATGCCTCTGTTATCCATTGCTTCTTTAAGTCCCTTTTCAGCAAGTTCCCAGTTTTCTAGTTTTCCAACATAACTTTCTGGTCTTGTTGATAATTCAACTTCAAATTCCATATTGAAAATTGCCATTGTATCAGCTACAAAATTAATAATTTCATTAATTTCATCAACTAATTGTTCAGGAGTACAGAAAACGTGAGCATCATCTTGAGTGAAACCTTGAACACGAGTCAAACCTGACAAAGCACCTGATTTTTCACGTCTGTAAACTGTACCTAATTCAGCCATTCTCAAAGGCAAATCTCTATATGAATGTCTTTGAGCTTGATAAATCAAAATATGGAAAGGACAATTCATTGGTTTTACAATGTATTGTTCATCTTCTTCATTTTCTTTTTGAATAAAGAACATATTTTCTTTGTAGTGGTCGATGTGTCCTGATAATTCCCACAATTTTGATTTTGCTAATTGAGGAGTTTGAACAATTACATAACCGCGTTTTCTATGTTCAGTTCTCCAATAATTTTCAATTTCTTCTCTTACAGTATAAAGATTTGGATGCCATAAAACTAAACCTCCACCAATTTCTTCTCTTACTGAGAACAAATCTAATTGAGTACCTAATTTTCTGTGGTCACGTTTTTCAGCTTCTTCCATCATTGTTAAATAATTTTGTAAATCTTCTTTATTCCAATATGCAGTAGCATAAATTCTTTGAAGCATTTTATTTTTTTCATTACCTCTCCAATAAGCACCTGCAACTTTTAATAATTT
>JAKSUT010000209.1 GCA_024408705.1 bacterium
CAAAATCAGCGAAGAAATAGACGTTTTTAAAGTATAGAAACTGAATCAGTCCTAAAGTGCTAGAACGAGGTGGTGTTTATTTAACAGAATGGCAGCAAAATGTTTTACTTTCTGCTTTAACAACAGATTTGAATGCTGATAGATATTGGGGTGGTAAGCCTTGTTATGAAATGGTTAAGTATGAGATTTTATGAGAGATGTATCTTTAAATATTAAAAAACTTGCATTATTTAATTTTTTTTCTGAAGTTAAATTTTATTCACCAATTATAGTTATCGTCTTTAATGCTTTTTTAGGAAATTATACGACATCTATGTCTGTGCTTTCAATAATGTCATTGGCTGTAATAATAATGGAATTTCCAACAGGTATTTTGGGAGATTTGGCTGGAAAAAAGGCTGCTGCTATAATGGGTGCGATATGCAATCTAATCGGTATAGCTTTGTGGGCATTATTTCCTGTTTATTGGAGCTTTTTAGTTGGTGCGTTCTTTCTTGGAACTGCCACGGCTTTTTTTTCAGGTAATAATGAAGCTCTTTTATATGATTCATTAAAAGAAAAAAATTTGCAAGAGGAGTTTCATGCTTATTTAGGTAAGACAAGTTATACAATGCAATTTGCACTTGTGTTTACAGCAGTTATATCAACAATTCTTGCAAAATATTCAATGCGACTTGTTTTGATTCTTTCTGTATTTCCACAAATTATAAGTGTTATTATAGCATTTACTTTTGTTGATACTGGATATAAATCACAAGTTAAGAATCCTTTTTTGCATGTTTCAAAAGCTTTTGTAAAAATAACAAAAAATCCAAAATTAATTGGTTTGATTTTGGCAAAATCTATTCAAGATGGACTTTCTTCATCTTCTTATCAGTTACAGGCTGCATATTTTAACTGTTTATGCCCTCTTTGGTTTATTGGAATTTTACGTGGCTTATCTAATATACTTGGTGCAATGAGTTTTTATTTTTCAGATAAAATTTTTAAAAAAATCCCTAAACGTGTTTGTTTAATTGTTTCTAATCTATACGGACGTTTATCAAGTTTACTTGCATTAATAATAAATACAGTTGTTTCACCTTTTTTGTTTATTTCATCATCTGTTTTTTTTGGGGTATCATCAGTTGCAAATAGTTCTTTAATGCAAGCGGAATTTTCTGATGAGGAAAGATCAACAATGGGTTCAATAACTTCATTTATAGGCTCAATTGTTGTTGCAATTTTCTCAATTATAGTTGGATATATTGCAGATAGACTTTCTGTTAGATACAGTCTTTGTATTATTCAATTAGCTATGTTTATACCATTGTTTATTTATTGGAGAACTTTATGGAAAAGCACCTGTATTTTTCAGGCAAATATTTGAAAGGTCGAATGTCAAATTTATATGAAATGTTTAAAAACAGCCTTTCGACAGTCCCTGCCTCGAAAAAAAAGCGTTCGCCCTTCGGTCGTGACGAGTTTTTTTTCGTGTCAGTGCCTGTCTGCGGCTGTTTTTATCACAATTATATAGATGTCTTTTGGCCTTTTATATAAAACTCGAAATTGGACCTGAAACTCAACATTCGCGGTAAGCTAATAATTCCAAATAGCCTGAATGCCGTGCTTTAAAGTTCTGTCATTCCGAACTTGTTTCGGAATCTGCTTTTGGGGAACAAGTCGGATGCTGAACCAAGTTCAGCATGACGTGCTTTTGCTGCTTGCGCTGTCTCTAACTATTGTTTTGTGCAGGCAAAAGCCCCCAGTTTTTGCTTGCGCTAAAACTGGGACTATTTTTATAAAAGTTCAGCATGACGGTTGTGGTGCTAGCATTATCTCTAACTTTTGACTGCGCAAAAAACTGCGCTTATTTTTCACTTTTTTTTAGCTTATACAGAAAATTTTAACCAGTTCACACAAAATATTAGCTGTTGTTTGGGAAAATGTAAGGAATAC
>JAKSUT010000021.1 GCA_024408705.1 bacterium
TAGAGCACTCCCCTTTTAAGGGATAGGTCGCGCGTTCGAATCGCGCCAAGCGCAAATGTTTTTTATTTAAATTAGACATGTAAAAATTAAAATTTGCACTTGAGCTCAACGAACGCAATTGTAATTAAAACGTAGTGTTTTAATTACAATCGGCATTAACAAAACATAAAATGTTTTGCATCCTGTCTCGTACGGATCAAACGTCGTGTTTTCGCCAACGATACAAGAGAATCGCGCCAAGCGCAAATGTTTTTTATTGTTTTATTATATGTTTTAAAAATATTTTTACTATCTTATATGAATGGTTATATTTAAATTAAAAGACAGACTTGTTAATGCAAAAAACAAGTCTGTCTTTAGTAAAAAATTAGGTTTAAAATTTTAATTAATATCTAAAATTTTTTTTATTTATAAAATATTTTGTTTTGTGTGGTTTTGGTTCCGGTTTATCAACGCTTTCCAATTCTTCAATAACATCATCTTCAAAGTATCTTACTTTTTCTTCTTTTTTCTTTTTTATGTTTTCTTTTACATCACATAATTCTTCGGCTTCTTTTTCTTCTTCAGCTTTTTTCAAGCTAAATAGTCCGCCAAAAAGTCCTGCTAAAGAAGCTGTAATTTGGAAGAATTCTTTTGGAGAAAGTGATTTTTCTACTCTTGAATTGCTTCTGTATCCGTCAGGGTTTGCATTTTTTGCATAACTAAAACTACAAACTGATGTTAATAATGCACAACCTGCTGCTATTCCATAAAAAGCCTTTTTTTTTGCAGTGTGATATGCTTTTGCAGTGTTAAAATTTGCTCCATTGAAGTTTTGTTGATTATTACTGATTTTAGAAACTTGCATAATTTTTACCCCTATAATTTTTTACATAGTTTTCTTTTATTTTATAACAAGAAAACGATTTGGACATATAAAAATGGTGAAAAAAAATTTTTGCTATTACATAAATACCTTTTTACATTATTTAATATAAAATATATAAACAAAACCTTACATTTTTTTATTTAAAAGGCTTTTAGCTTTATAAATTTAATGTAAGGTTTGTTATGAATAATTATCTTTTTTTATGTCTTAAGCTTCTTGAGGAACAAGGATATTATAACCTTCGTCGATTAAAGTTTTAGCTTTTTTAGCTTCTTTCATATCTTCGCTAACCATTTCTTTAATCATTGTTGCAAGGTCATATTTAGGTTCCCAACCAAGTTCTTTTCTTGCTTTTGAAGAATCTCCAAGAAGTAAATCAACTTCTGTTGGTCTGAAATATTTAGGATCAACTTCGACAATAGTTTTGCCTGTGTTTTTGTCGATACCTTTTTCATCAACTCCTGTTCCTTTCCATTCAAGGTCAATACCAACTTCTTTGAATGTCATTGTACAGAAGTCTCTGCTTGTTGTCGTTACACCAGTTGCAAGAACGTAGTCTTTTGGTTCATCTTGTTGCAAAATTCTCCACATTCCTTCAACGTAATCTTTTGCGTGTCCCCAATCTCTTTTAGAAGAAAGATTACCTAAATATAGTTTGTCTTCCATTCCAAGTTTAATTCTAACTGCGGCTCTTGTGATTTTTCTTGTTACGAATGTTTCACCACGTCTTGGTGATTCGTGGTTGAACAATATACCGTTTGAAGCATAAATTCCGTATGCTTCTCTGTAATTTACCATAATCCAGTATGCATAAAGTTTTGCACAGGCATAAGGAGAACGTGGATAAAACGGAGTTGTTTCTTTTTGAGGTGTTTCTTGAACAAGTCCGAAAAGTTCAGAAGTTGATGCTTGATATAATTTTGTTTTCTTTTCTAATCCTAATATTCTGATTGCTTCAAGTATTCTAAGTGTACCAAGTCCATCTGCATTTGCTGTGTATTCAGGACAGTCAAAAGAAACTTTAACGTGAGATTGAGCTGCTAGGTTATAAATTTCATCAGGTTGAATTTCTTGAATAATTCTGATTAAGTTTGTACTGTCTGTCAAATCTCCGTAATGAAGTTTGAAACGTAAATTTTCATTATGAATATCCTGATACAAGTGGTCAATTCTTGAAGTGTTGAAAGAAGATGCTCTTCTTTTCATACCGTGAACTTCATATCCTTTTTCAAGTAAAAGCTCTGCAAGATAAGAACCATCTTGTCCTGTAATACCTGTGATTAATGCAACTTTTGTCATTTATTTCTCCTTGTTTTATTTTTTATATCTTCATGATACTATAAATATATTAAGTTTATCAATTATTTTAAATATTGCAAAAAGGGGTAGGTAATGGCAAAATTTGAAGAACTAAGTCCAGATGAATTTAAGAAAAGTCCTTTCAAAATAATTGGCAAGGCTTGGATGTTAGTTACTGCTAAAAAAGATAATGACGTAAATACAATGACAGCAGGTTGGGGTGGACTTGGTGTTATGTGGGGTAAAAACGTTGCGTTTGTCGTTATTCGTCCTCAAAGATATACAAGAGAATTTGTTGATAGTTCTGAAACTTTCTCTTTATCATTTTTTGATGTAAAATATAAAAAGCAATTAGGATATTTGGGTTCAGTTTCAGGTAGAGACGAAGACAAAATTACAAAATCTGGTTTGACTGTTTTGGAGCACGAAGATACTCCATATTTCAAAGAAGCAAAAACAGTTTTATTATGTAAAAAACTTTATAAACAAGAGATGAAATCTGAATGTTTTATAAATCAAGAACTTGATGAGAAGTGGTATCCTGATAAAGATTATCATGAAATGTATATCGCAGAAATTGAAAAAATCATGATAAAAAAATAATATGTGTAGTTAATAGTAGTAAGTAAAGGTTAAAAATATGCCATTTGAATTTGAAAAACAAGAAGTAGAAGATGTAGTATTAGTTACACCAAAAGTTTTTGGTGATAACAGAGGTTTCTTTATGGAAACTTATAAAAAGACTGATTTTGAAGCAAACGGAATAAAAGGTGATTTTACTCAAGATAATCATTCAAAATCATCAAAAGGTGTATTGAGAGGTTTGCATTATCAAGCTCAACCTTATTCTCAAGCAAAACTTGTACGTTGTATAAGAGGTAGAATTTATGATGTTGCAGTTGATTTAAGACCTGAGTCAAAAACATTTGGTAAATATGTTAAAGTTGAATTATCAGAAGAAAATAAACAAATGTTATTTATTCCAAAAGGTTTTGCACATGGTTTTGTTGCTTTGAGTGATGAAGTTGAAATTATGTATAAAACTCAAGGTGAATATGCTCCACAAGCAGACAGAGGTGTTTTGTGGTGTGATAAAGACATAAATATTGATTGGGAAATTGATTTTACTCCTATATTGAGTGAAAAAGATAAAGTTCAAAAAACATTAAAAGAAATTGATAGAAAGGAATTATAATATGAAAAAAGTTTTAGTAACCGGTGGTGCTGGTTTTATAGGAAATTGTTTTGTTAGACATATGCTAAAAAAACATCCTGATTATAAAATTATAAACATTGACGCGCTTACATATTGCGGAAATTTGGATAATTTAAAAGATGTAGAAAATAATCCAAATTATAAATTCGTTCACGGTAATATCTGTGATAGAGAACTTGTTAGAGAATTAGTAAAAGAAGTTGATTATGTAGTAAACTTTGCTGCAGAAAGTCACGTTGATAATTCTATTAAACATCCTGAAATATTTGTAGAAACAAATGTTCAAGGTACTTTGAATTTGTTGCAGGCATGTAAAGAAATTGGTATTGAAAAATATTTACAAGTTAGTACAGATGAAGTTTATGGTACATTAGGTTCAACAGGATATTTCTATGAAACAACTCCAATTCAACCAAATTCACCATATTCAGCTTCAAAAGCAAGTGCAGATTTGTTGGTTAGAGCATACTATGAAACATATAAACTTCCTGTTTTGAATACACGTTGTTCTAACAACTATGGTCCATACCAATATCCAGAAAAACTTATTCCATTCTTTATTTCACAATTGAAAAAAGGCGAAAAAGTTCCTGTTTATGGCGATGGTTTGAACGTAAGAGATTGGTTATATGTATATGACCACTGTGAAGCGATTGACGTTGTTTTACATAATGGTAAATTTGGTGAAGTTTACAATATCGGCGGTCATAACGAAAAAACAAATATGGAAATCACTCATTTGATTTTAGATGCGATGGGTAAAGATGAAAGCTCTATCAAATACGTTGAAGATAGACTTGGTCACGATAGACGTTATGCTATTTCAAATGATAAGATAACAAAAGAATTAGGTTGGAAACCATCTATTACTTTCGAAGAAGGTATAAAATTGACAATCGATTGGTATTTGAAAAATCAAGATTGGATGGATGCCATTGAAGCAAAAAGAAATAATAAATAGTGTTATTTCTTAAATATCTTTTGTAGTTCCTTTAAAGTGGGTATTTTGTATTCTACAAATACCCCTTTAAAGTTTTTTGATAAAAATGTTAGAAGTTTAAAATTTTCTTTGTTTATAAATTTGAATATCATTTTTTTATTTTAACCTTTGCTATGACAGATATTATATCATATTGTTGTATTGTTTTAATAATTTGCCATAAACTGAAATTTATGACATAATTAGTTATCTTTTTAATTGTTAAATGTTAGAAGATGGTGAAAATGGGAGGCAAAATGCCAAAAGTATCTGCGATAATGGCTCTTTATAATACTCCTTATGAGTATTTGGATAAAACTATGAAAAGCATTTTAGCTCAATCTTTTGAAGATTTTGAGTTGATTGTTGTAGATGATGCTTCAAGTATCGATTATAAAGAATATTTTGAAAAATTTAATGATAAACGTATAAAATATCGCAAACTTGCAAAAAATTCAGGTCCAGGAGTAGCTAGAAATTCAGGCATGTTGATGGCTCAAGGTGAATATCTCGCAATTTGTGATAGTGATGATGTTTATGTAAAAGATAGATTTAAATTACAAGTAGAATATTTAGATAGTCATCAAGATGTTTCTGTTTTAGGTGGCGCGTATAGATTTTCTAATAAAACAGGTGTTGCAAATGTGATTACAAGTGATGATGAGCTAAAAATATTTCTTCTTTTTAACTCTCCATTCGCTAATCCTATTATGATGTTGAGAAGAAAGTTTTTTATAGATAATAATTTGTTTTATTCAGAGATGCTAAATTTTGGTGAAGATTATGCTCTTTGGGTAAATGCAATGTGTAAAAAAGCGAAAACTGCAAATATGAAAGATGTTTTGATGGTTTATACAAGAAGAAAAGGTCAATTGTCAAAACAGAATAATCAAAAACAAGAAGAAGCACTAAAAGTTGTTTATAAAAATATTTTGACAAAAATAGGTATGAAATTTTCTGATAAAGATGTTGATATGCAATTACAAATTTATCAACAAAAATTTAAAGATATGAAACGCGAAGATCTTTCTTTTTGGTTTTATAGACTTATTGAAGCAAATAAAAAAAGTATGATTTTGCCAGAAAATGAATTATTAAAATATCGTGATTATGTTTTAGATCGTCATGAAAAAATTAATAATAGAATTTTTAAAATGAAAATTGGAAACAAAAATTTCTGCATTCAAAAACCTTTTAAATTTGTCATAGAAAACAGATAAATTTAATAAACACTTGAAATATAATATTTTTAGTGTATTATGAATGTAGCCGAAATATTATTAACCAATTATAGAAGGTGGTGAGAAAGCGAATGCCAGAAGTAAAAGTAGGTGAAAACGAAAGTCTTGAAAGTGCTTTGAGAAGATTTAAAAAGAAAGTTCAAAAAGCAGGTACTTTGTCTGAAGTTAAAAGACGTGAACGTTATGAAAAACCTAGCGTAAAAAGAAAACGCAAATCTGAAACAGCTCGTAAGAGAAAATAAATAAAATTTTAAAGGGTACGGATTAATTTCTGTACCCTTTTTAAATCTATTCTTTACTTTATAAAAGATTTAAAGTAAAATAAGTTAGGTTATAGTAGTGTAAAGAAGTTGGTGGCTAATGGTTGAAGAATTAAAATACAAAAGAATTTTATTAAAAGTTAGTGGTGAAGCATTGTTAGGTTCAAAAGAATTTGGTATTGATGTTTCTCCGTTACAACAAATTGCTTCAGAAATTAAAAAAGCGAAAGATATAGGCGCTGAAATCGCCGTTGTTATTGGTGGTGGAAATATTTTTAGAGGTGTAAAAAACTCTGAAAGTTTTGGCATGGATCAAGCAAGTGGTGATTATGTTGGTATGCTAGCTACTGTAATGAACGCATTGGCTTTACAAAGTGCTTTAAAATCAATTTCAGTTCCTTGTAGAGTTCAAACTGCAATTCAAATGAATCAAATTGCAGAACCATATTTGAGATTTAAAGCTATTAGACACCTTGAAAAAGGTCGTGTAGTTATTTTTGCAGCAGGTACAGGAAACCCATTCTTTACAACTGATACAGCAGCAGCTTTAAGAGCTTCAGAAATTGGCGCAGAAGCAATGTTGATGGCTAAAAATGGTGTAGATGGTGTTTATACTGCTGATCCAAAAACACACCCAGATGCAAAGAAAATTGATAGAATGACTTATGATGAAATCATTGTAAATGGTTTGAAAGTAATGGATACAGCAGCATGTGCTATGTGCAAACAAAATAATATTCCAATTGAAGTTTTTGATTTTAAAGCAAAAGATAGTATTGTGGATATTTTACATTCAAAAGAAATAGGAACATATATAGGAGGATAACATGTCAGAAGCAGTTGATGAATTATTTTTAAATGGCGAAGAAAAAATGGAAAAAGCTTTGAACCAGCTTAAAAAAGAATTAGGTCAAATTCGTTCTGGTCGTGCTAATCCTATGATTTTAGATAAAGTTTTGGTTGATTATTATGGAGCACCAACCCCATTAAGACAGATGTCACAAGTTTCTGTTCAAGATGGAACAACACTTGTTATTACACCTTATGACAAAACTATTATGAAAGAAATTGAAAAAGCAATTATCAAAGCAGAAATTGGTATTACACCAAACTCTGATGGTGTTGTTTTGAGATTAGCTTTCCCTCCTCTAACAGAAGAAAGAAGACGTGAAATTTCAAAAGACGTTAAAAAAATCGGTGAAGATTCAAAAGTAGTTATTAGAAATGCACGTCGTGATATGGTTGATGGTTTGAAAAAACTTGAAAAATCAGAAAATCTTCCAGAAGACGGAATTAAAGATAAACAAGATGAAGTTCAAAAACTTACAGATAAATATACAGGTATAATTGATTCTTTAGTTACTGAAAAAGAAAAAGAGGTTATGACTGTATAATGGAAGAAGAACAAGTAGTAAAAAAGAATAGCATTAACAGAGTAATTACAGGTACAATCATTGCTATTATAGTATTGTCGTGTTTGTTCTTTGGCGGTATTGCTCTGCTTTTAATGTTGACTTTGTTCATAATAATTGGTTCAAAAGAATATGTTAAAATTTTAAAAAACAAAGGTTTTTATCCAAGTTTGAAAGTTATTTTACTCTCAGATTTGATTTTAGCTCTTTTGATTTATTTTCACAGATTTGATTTGATAGCGCCTGCATTAACTCTTTGTTCCGTTGTCGCTTTTTTGTGGGTATTATTTAAAGGCCGACAACCATATATAGCAAATGCAGCAACAACTATTTTAGGATTTATCTATAGTGGTTGGTTTCCGCTTCATTTACTTTCTATAAGAGGTATAAATTCTGACTATCCGTTAGGTTTGTTGAAATTGAACATTCAAAATGATGGTTTAGGTTTTGTAATATTCTTGTTTGTTACTGTTTTATTAACAGATACAGGTTGTTATTATTTTGGTAAAAAATTTGGAAAACATAAATTAGCACCTACAGTAAGTCCTAAAAAGACAATTGAAGGCTCAATAGGTGGTGCTTTTTGCGCTGTTGTTGGTGCTTTGGTAGTTGGTCATTTTATAAATTTAGGAATTTACAATACAATAATTTTAGGTTTGTTATGCACAATATTTGCTCAAATCGGTGATCTTTGTGAATCTTTGATAAAAAGAGATGCTGGAGTTAAGGATTCAGGTGATTTACTTCCTGGTCATGGCGGTTTTTTAGATAGAACTGACAGTTATGTTTTCACTATTCCTGTTATGTATTATTACCTAAATTATTTTGTTGTTTCTCATCAATTAGGTGTTGATTTCATAAACTTTATAAAGGACATTTTAAGAGCGCATGGAATTTTGTAAGACTGATTTAGAAAAAATTTATGGTATAGAAATTGAACATGAGAGCCTGTTTAAGCAGGCTCTTACTCATACTTCTTATACTGGAGAAAATTCAATTGATATAATTGAAAGTTATGAACGATTGGAGTTTTTAGGTGATGCTGTTTTAAAACTTTTTATGTCTGATTATTTATATAAAAAATATTCTGATTTTAGAGAGGGTGAAATGACTAAAATGCGTGGTGTTTTAGTTTCAGATGCAACTTTGGCAAAATTGGGTGTGAAAATCGGATTAGATAAATTGCTGATTTTAGGTAAACAAGAAGAAAAAACAGGTGGCAGGAAGAAAACTTCAATAGTTGCTTGTGCGTTTGAAGCAATATTAGGTGCATATTATTTGTCAGGGAAAACAACAGAACTTTTTTCTTATTTAGAAAAAATCTTTAAAAAAGAAGTTGAAGATTTGAGTGAAAATTTGGATGTTTTGAATGCAAAATCTATATTGCAAGAATATACTCAAGCCAAAAACAAAGATTTGCCAAGTTATAAAGTTGTTGAAACAAAAGGTCCAGAACATGATAAAATATTTGTTGTGGAAGTTTCTTATAACGGAAATGTCCTAGCAAAAGGTGAGGGCAAGAATAAAAAAGAAGCAGAAATAAATTCTGCGTATGAAGCTTGTAAATTATTAGGTATTACAAAAAATAGGTGATTTTTAGATGACAATAATATCTCCATCAATATTATCAGCAGATTTTGCAAATTTAGAACGTGATATAAAAAGAGTTGAAGAAGGTGGCGCAGACTGGATTCATGTTGATGTAATGGACGGACATTTTGTTCCAAATATTACGATAGGTGTTCCTGTTGTAAAATCTTTAAAAAAGGTTCCTAATGTTCCTCTTGACCTTCATTTGATGATTGAAAATCCTGAAAAATATGTTGAAGCTTTTAGAAATGCAGGCGCTGATATTATTACGTTTCATTATGAAGCTGTTTCAGATGTGGAAAAAATTGTTGATATGATAAAAAAATCAGGCGCAAAAGTTGGTATGTCTATAAAACCGAAAACTAAAGCTTCTGAGATTATTAAGTATTTGCCTATTTTAGATTTATTGTTGGTAATGACAGTTGAACCTGGTTTTGGCGGTCAAGCATTTATGCCTGATTGTGCAGATAAAATTCCTGAAATAAAACAAAATGCTCACAAAGATTTAGTTATACAGGTTGATGGCGGTATAAATAGTGAAACTGGTAAAATTTGTACGTCAAAGGGTGCAAATTCTCTGGTTGCAGGAAGTTATATTTATGATGCAAACGATATAGAAAAAGCCATTTTGAGTCTAAAATAGTTTAAGCTAAATATTTTTGTACAATACTTTTATCAAAAACATCAATGCTTTCAGATGAATGAATAAATACCATACAAGAAATTAAAGATTTAAACATTTCAAACTCTGTAAATGCAAGTTTCTTTCTTAAATCATCCATGTTGTTTGCCATTATTTCTGTGATAATAGTTTTATTTTTGAATACAAGTCCAGAAATATAGTCGAATGCTTCTTTTGTTTGGATACCTTCTAAATAAACTATATCAGGTGATTGGAACTCAATAAAACGAAGTGCTTTATCAAGGTTAAAACCGATATTTTCGTTAAGCTCGCATTGATTTATATTTGTAAGATTGTATTTTGAAATAGATTCAATTGTCATAATATTTTTTGAACTATTTGAAATTTCTTGCAAAATTGAGTAAATCACTTGAGTTTTTCCACTCAATGCAGAACCGCAAACTAAAATTATTCCAGGCTCTTCAACGGCTTGTTTAATTGTTGAAATTATAGATTTATTTGTAATTAGCGAATCTAATTTTTTAGGTGGTTTGTATATTGCAAGAGCAATTCTTTCTTCAAGAATTGTTGGGAAAGTTGAAACACTTGCAACAAGATTAATTTCATCTACTTTAAAACAAAGTTTTCCCATTTGAGGAACTTCTGAAACTGTAGGATCAAGATTTGAAATAGATTTTAGTTTTAGAATAAATGGTTGAGTTAAAAGTGACGGAATATAACCTCTGTCGATAATTTCTGTGTTTTTCTTAAAATTTATTCCAAGTCCTTGTTCTATATTTTCAAAATATACTTCGTGTATATTTTCAAGAATAGCTTGTTTTAGTATAGCTTTTATTATTTTTTGAATATGTTCTTCAGAAAGATCTTCTTTGTGAAGTTCATCTCTCCAGTCATAATCAAAACTTCTGTTATCAGTATAAATTTCGCAAACTTCTTTTTCTGTTTTGTAGTATTCATCAATTTTTGCAAAAATTGATGTTTCAGAAGAAATGACAGGTTCGATAGCGCAACCTGCTGTTTCAACAATTTTGTCTATTGCAAAAAGGTCAAAAGGGTCTGCCATTGCTACAGTTAAAACATCTTCTATTTTAAAAAGCGGTATAATCTTGAAATGTTGTGCATCTGCATAAGAAATATATTTTAAACATTTTTTGTCAGGTGTGTAATCTTCCAAGTTTACATAAGGAGTATGTAGTTTACTTTCTAAAAATTTTAATAATGGATCTTCACTTAAAAAGCCTGAGTTGATTAGTGCTTGTCCGATATTAATATGTTGAGCAAGTGCGATAGCTTCGGCTTGTTCAATAATATCGTATTCTACTAAACCTTCTCTAACAAGGTCGTATTTAAGTTTTTCTAATGTTTTATTTGTAACAACTTGTTCTACCAAAGTTTAGCCCTCTGCTTTTTCACCTAAATAGCTTTCAACTTTTTTAACTATGTCTGCAATTTCAAATGGTTTTGTAATATATTCGTCTGCTCCTGTTTCTTCTCCGATTAATTTATCTTCTTCTTGAGAACGCGCAGTAAGCATAAGAATTGGAATGTTTTTATATTTTGTGTCGTATTTCAAAAGACGGCAAATCTTGAAGCCGTTGATTTTAGGCATCATTACGTCAAGAATGATTAAATCAGGCATTATTTCTCTAGCTAAATTAAGTCCATCTTCGCCATTATAAGCACAATGACATTCAAAACCTGTTGTTTCAAGTACGAATTGTAAACTTTCTACGATATCTTGTTCGTCGTCAACTATAAGTATTTTTTTCATTTTTCTCCCTTTATCTATTTATGAAATCTCATTTGTAATTTTTATTGTCTGAAAAGATTTATTCACTTTTTTGATTAAATCTATATCATCAAGCGCATCTCGTGGGTAAACTCCGTATGAGAACATTATATCATATTTCTCACATAAGGTCTTGTTAGAGTTTGCAAAATCTTGTATGCGTTTTTTTAGAAAATCTGCTGAATATTTATCTCCTTCAGGGATTGCTAAAGAAAGTGTGCAGAAGTCGTCTTGAACTTCGTAGGCAGAGTTTTCTAAATGTTTTTCTGTAAGAATTTGAGTTTTTATTTCGTCTAATATTTCTTCTGAAGTTCTTATTTTTACAAGCGCAAGTGTTGAATTTCCAACTTTAGCTTTTTGCAAGTTTTGTTTTAAGTCAATTAAAAATTTTGAATAAGAATCAAGAAGTGGAATAACGAAGTAGAAAGAAGAGCCTTTTTCCAATTTGCTGTTGCACCAAATTGTTCCGTTATGGCTTTCGATAAGTTGTTTTGCAATAGGCAAACCAAGTCCTGAACCTCCAACTTTTCTAGTTAAAGAGTTTTCAATTTGTGCAAATTTGTCAAATACGTGGGTAAGATTTTCTTCTGAAATTCCAATTCCGTTGTCTTTTACCATTACTTGTAAGTATTTTCCGTGAAGACAAGCAAGTGTTTCAGAGAATTTTTCTACTAAGTTGATTTCTTTTGCATCAACAACTTGTGAACGTATTTCAATTTTACCGTTTTCTGTTGTGAATTTTATTGCGTTAGATACAAGATTTGTCAAAATTTGTTCAACTCTGCTTGAATCTATATAAACGTCTGCAAAATTGTCATCTAGTGTTGTTATAAATTCTATATTTTTTTCTTTCGCCATTCCCTCAAGGTTGTTTTTAACATATTCCACGATAGGACTAATTTTAGAACTTTCAAACTTGAAGTCCATTTTTCCTGCTTCGATTTTTGACAAATCTAACAAGTCATTGATGATTCCTGTTAAACGTGTTACGTTTCTTTTTCCTCTGTTTAAAGATGTTTCCATTGCCTCTGTTAAAGGTCCAGCTGTTCCTGATGATAAAATATCCATTGAAAGTTTTATCGCGGTTAATGGCGTGCGAAGTTCGTGTGAAACGATTGAGATAAATTCTGATTTTGTTCTTTCAAGTTTTTCTAATTTTTTGTTTGTTCTTTCTTTTATTTCATACAAGTTTGCACTTTTTAGAGGTAGTGAAACTTGTTGAGCAAGAGTGTGAAAGCAAGTTGTATCTTCAGTTGAGAATTTTTCTTCTCTAAATATTTCAATAAATCCAACACAATTTTCGCTTGTGCTTATAGGTGCAAAAAGTGTGTCTGCTCTAAGCACTGAAAAATCGTATTCTTTTCTTTCGTTTTTAATATGTTTTTCAATCTTAATATTTTGGATATCAAGTTCAAAAGGCATTTCTCTGTTTTTGAATAAGTTTTTGTAACTTATTGTTGCACGCACTTTTAAACCTTCTAAAAGTCTATCAGGAATTTTGTATAGAGAATTTATGATAAGTACAGGTTCTGTTTCGCTTTTGAATGTTAGAAGACAAGATAAACCAAAACTTAAACTTTTGTCTATTCCTTCAATTAATGCGTCCATTAATTTTTCTCTATCTAATGTTCCTGCAAATTTTGAGCTTGTACTATACAAAACGTTTAGCTGATAAAGACTTCTTGCAAGTTCTTGGTTTGAATCTGCAAGTTTTACGAGAGATTTTTTTGTTCTTAAGTTGGCTTCAATTGTTGAAATTAATATTTCTTTTAATATAGGTTCTTGTATAAATGAATTTGAATTTTTTAGTAATTCAGGTTTTGCTATCTTATCTTTTTCTACCAAAAGAATTGTAATAACATTGTCATAAGTTTTTACAGTTCTGTTTATTGAAATAAGGTCAAGGTTGTTTGCAGCAGAGTCAAGAATTACTATGTCAGGCAATTGAGTTTTCATAATGTCTGACGCAAGCAATTCTGAGTCAGCAAAACTGAAATCATAATCGTTAAGGCGTTCTTGGTGCATCTCTTCAATTATTTCTTCGATTTGTTTTGCTTTTTCTGTGTTTGTTGATACGAATAGTATTTTATAACTTGCCAATTCTAACCTCTCTATTAAAATTTTATCAACATTAATTTGATATACATGAATGTTTACAAATTTTCATGAATATTTGTAAATATTATGCTTTATAAATTTTTAATATAAAAACTCTTGACCTTTTTTCTCAAACATATTCTAATATATAAAGTGAAAGTTTATATTATCAACAGGAGAAACAGATGAACGATTTTAAACATACTCCAAGAAGTGGAAAAACATATAACGAAGAAACAATTAAAAAGATTTTAAAAGAACAAGATGTAAAATTTATAAAATTACAGTTTGTTGATATTAATGGTCAAGTGAAAAATTTGGCAATGCCTGTTGAACAAATCGATAGAGTTTTGGCAAATGATATTATGCTTGACGGTTCTTCAATAAAAGGTTTTAGAAGTATTGAAACTTCTGATATGTTTATGTTTCCTGATTTGAATACATTTCAAATTTTGCCTTGGACAAGCGGAAACGCAAAAAGTGCAAGATTAATTTGTGATATTCATAATGCTGATGGAACACCATTTGAAGGTTGTCCAAGATGTAACTTAAAACGTATCATGGCATCTGCTGAAAAAATGGGCTATTCAATGAATATTGGACCTGAAGCTGAGTTTTTCTTATTTGAAAAGAAAGATGGTAATGTATCTACTTCTTCAAGAGATAGCGCAGGATATTATGACATAGGACCTGATGATTTGGGTGAAAATGTTAGAGCTGATATTGTTAATGCACTAAAAGAAATGGATTTTGATATTGAAGCATCTCATCATGAATGTGCGCAAGGACAACATGAAATTGATTTTAAATATGCTGATATTTTAACTGCTGCTGATAACGTTGCAACATTTAAAGTTACAGTAAAAGCTATTGCAGCAAAACATGGCTTGCATGCAACATTTATGCCAAAACCTGTTTTTGGTATAAATGGTTCTGGTATGCACTGTAATATGTCATTGTTTAAAGATGGTAAAAACGCATTTTTAGATGAATCAAAAGAATATAAATTGTCTGATATCGCATTATATTCTATCGGTGGTGTTTTAAAACATGTTAAAAGCATTACTGCAATTACAAACCCATTAGTAAATAGTTATAAACGTCTTGTTCCAGGGTATGAAGCTCCAGTTTATTTGGCTTGGTCTTTGGCAAACAGAAGTGCGTTGTTAAGAGTTCCTGCAAAACGTGGTAATGCTACAAGGGTTGAACTTCGTTCTCCTGATCCAAGTTGCAACCCATATTTAGCATTTGCAGCTATTTTAGAAGCAGCTTTAGACGGTATCAGAAATAAAATTGATCCGCCAGAACCAGTTGAAAGTAACATTTATAAATTAACTTCTAAAGAAAGAAAAAGACAAAAAATAGATTCACTTCCAGGAAGTTTAGCAGAAGCTTTGGAATATTTTGATAAATCATTGATTGCAAAAGAAGCTTTAGGTGAACATATTTTCTCAGAATTTTTAACTGCAAAGAAAAAAGAATGGGATTCATTTAGAACTTTTGTTTCTGAATGGGAAATAAATAGATATTTAGAAAGATATTAATTTAAAAATAAGGTATAGCGGGGCAAAATTTATAAAATAAATTTTGCCCCGCTTATTTGTTGACTATAAAAAAAATATTCTTAAATAAATATTGTGAGTTAAAACGGAGTTTTGTTGAAGATGTTTGAAGTGCTTTTTAAAAAATGCAATCATTCTAAAATTGGTATGTATCAAAAATCAGGTTATTGTCCAGATTGTGGAGAATACGTTGAAAATCATTGGTATATTACACGTTGCAAATGTTGTGGAGTAAAACATAAGTCTTTGATTAGAAACGGGCATGTTGTACCTGTTGAGCATTTTTGCAAAAACTGTGGAGAAAGTTCTTATATCGTAGAGGAAATTGATTTCCCTGATATAGTGACAATTAATTATGCCGCAGTTTTGAGAACAGAACACAAACGATTTGAAATTCCAAATGTAATTCAAATGTGGACTGATAAAGCGAATATTATGGAAGACGTGAAATTGCTTTCCGCTTGTTAGGTTATTCGTTACTTCCTTCGCCTTCACCAGCAGTTTTTGGAACGAAATTAACTTCTACACCCATTTCTTTTAAATGAGCTGCTGCTTTTGGTGCAAGTGCTGTATCTGAAAAGTTTTCTAATATTGTTTGGAAACATTCTATTGCATCTTGTTTCATCTCTCTTGATTTGTAAAGAACAGCTGCTTTGTAGTAAAGCGGAGCAAGAGATAAATCAGGTGCGATTAACATTTGGTTATCAAGTTTTATTTTTACATTAATTAAATCAGAGTTATCTTGAGGTGAAAATAAACCTCTTGCATACATTTTTTTAGTTAAATTATCAATAGTTTCACTCATTTGAGTAATTTCTTCTTCTGGAAGACTTCCTTTTTTAGATTTTTTTGCAGCTTCTGATTCTAAGCAGAATATTCCGCAAAATAAAACAATACCTATAAAAAATGCAATGATTTTTTTCATAATCCCTAATACCCTTAATGTATTTTACAAATATATACTACATGAAGTATTGCAATTTTAACTCAATTAAATGTATGATTTTTGTATG
>JAKSUT010000210.1 GCA_024408705.1 bacterium
ATAATAATATCTATAATTATTTTCGTCAATATAGTATATGTTTGATAAATATTTTTCTGCTAAGTTATATTGCTTTTTATCCATTTTTATTTTTGCAAGTTCAACCCAACCATCTGTGAATTTTAGGTTTATAGATTGACTAATTTTTAAATATTGCTCTTTCTTTTCTGGAATTAAGAATGATAAATCATAATATGCTTCATAAGCATAAGGATATGTTTTTGTTATTTTTGTATAAATATCTATTGCTTTTTTAGTGTTGTTTAGTTTTTGATAACATTTTGCTTCTTTTAAATCTGCAAGATATTCATCATAACCTCTCATATTTATTTTTTTATAATATGTCAAAGCAGTTTTGTAATCTTTTTTTCTGTAAGCAATATCTCCAAGTGTCATTAATGCTTTTGGATTTCTTGGTTCAAATTTTATTGAATTTTTTGCAGCTTCAGAGGCTTTTTCATATTCTTTTGTGTTGAAATAAATTTCGCTTGCAAGTCCGTATGCTTTACCTTTAGACTTTTTGTTTATAAGTGCATATTGTAATGTACGAATAGCTTTGTATGAATCTCCTTCAAGATAATAATAATATCCTAAATGATAATTTTTTCCCCATTTAGATTTGTCTGATTTGTATAAAATGTATTGTTCTAAAGAAGAAATTTTTTGTTTATATTCTGTTATGTTAATATTTTGTTTTTTTAAATAAGAAACAAGATTTAATGCTTCAATACTTCTTTTATTTTCAACAAGTATTTTTGTTTTTAATATTTTATAATTTAGATTTGTAGGGTTTTGAGAAATTGCAATATTAATGTATTTTAGTGCTTTTGAATTTTGATTAAGTTTATCAGCAGCACAAGCCATTAAGTAATTTGCATAATCAATTTGAGCGTATGTTGATTTTTTGTTTTCAAGTTCTTTTAATGCTTCTGCGCTTTGGTCATTAAAGAAGATGTTTGAATAAAAAGTCGCCAAATCTATTTCTGTTTCATGTTTTAATGCAGTTTTTGGAAAATAAGTTTTTTTAATGGCATTTGATGTTTTTTCAACAAGACTTTTATCTTGAGCATACCCTAAAGAAGTATTAGCTAAATCAAAAAATCCAAGTTCTGCCATTTTGTTTGCGTAGTATATGTAATTAAAATCATTGCTTGGTGTTGTTTTTATTATGTTTTTAAAATCTTCCCAAGCAGCAGAAATATTGCATTGAACAAATTTGTCAGTAGCTAATGTACTTTGTTCAAAAGGGTTTTCGTCTTGCAAATTGATACTTTTTTCTGCATTTGAAGTTGTTTCATTTAAGTTTATTTTTATTTCGCTTGAAGATTGAACTTTTGATGCGTTATTTGCTTTTATAGAAATATTAGTTTCTTGAGCAAAAACATTTGTTGCACAAGACAGGTAAACTAATGAAATGATTATACTTGTAGAAAATATTGATTTTTTCATTAAACAATGAATTCCTCTTGATCTTGAGATTTTGAAACATAGTAGTATTGGAAAGCATTGACTAATGCTTTTTCTTCAGAAGTATAATTTTCAGGTTCTTTATTAGATAAAATATCGTGTAAGTCCAATATTGTATATTTTGAAAGAAGTTTTCTATCTTCATCTTTGAAATTCAAATGGTTTTCTGTTAAAAATACTTCAATAATTTTATCGCAAGTCAAATGTAAGAAACAATCTGCGATCTTCTTATCGAAGTGGCTACCTGAATCTTTGATAAGAATATTTATAACATTATTGATAGGCATTTTGTCACGATAATGTCTTTTTGATGTGATAGCATCAAAAACATCAGATACTGCAAGTATTCTACCACCAAGAGGAATATCTTCTCCTGCAAGATGTCTGTAATATCCCATACCGTTATATTTTTCGTGGTGTGTACTTGCTATTTCTGTTACAAGTTTAAAATCTTCTGAAA
>JAKSUT010000211.1 GCA_024408705.1 bacterium
TCTTTTTACATAAAGATTAGCACACACAATATTTGATAACAATTATTAAAAACTCTAATAAAAAAAGACGTACTTTTTAAAAGTACGTCTTTGATATTGTATTTTGATTTTTGGTTTTATTATTTTCCTTGTTCAAGGATGTAATTGAATAATGTTCTAACCCCTACGCCTGTTGCGCCTTTGATAAATTCGTGTTGAGGTTTATCTAAAAATGCAGTTCCGGCTATATCAAGGTGAGCCCAAGCAACGTTATCTGTTACAAATTCTTTTAGGAATAAACCTGCAACAGAAGCTCCGCCTGAACGACCTCCTGTATTTTTCATATCTGCAACATCACTTTTTATGTTATCAAAATATTCTTCAAACATTGGAAGTTTCCAGAAATGTTCGCCTTGTTCTTCACCTGTTTTGATTAATCTATCTACTAATTCGTCGTTGTTTCCAAGTATTCCAGAACATTGAGTTCCAAAAGCTACCATACAAGCGCCTGTAAGAGTTGCGATATCAATAACTTCGTCGACTCCAAGTTCGCAGGCATAACATAGTGCATCTGCAAGAGTTATTCTTCCTTCTGCATCAGTGTTATAGACTTCAATTGTTTTTCCGTTTTTCGCTCTTAAAATATCACCTGGTTTGTAAGAGTTTCCATTAACCATGTTTTCGCATGCTGCAACAATACCGTGAACTTCAACATTAGGACTAAAGTGTTTTAATGCTTTCATAATGCTGATAACACAAGCGGCACCTGACATATCATCTCTCATTGTAAGCATGTTTGCTGCTGATTTTATATCCATACCACCAGCATCAAAAGTTATACCTTTTCCGATAAGTGCGATTTTTTTCTTTGGTTTTTGTGGAACGTATTTCATGTGGATAAATTTAGGATATTTAGCACTACCTTTGCTAACTGCATAAAAAGCTTCCATTCCCATATCTTGAATGTCGTCTTTTTCATAAATTTTTGTTTTTACGCCTTCGGCTTTTTTAGCAATTTCTGCAAGTTTTTCAGGTGTGATAAGGTCAGCAGGTTCGTTAGCTAAATCTCTTGTGAAATTAAGCGCATTTGCAATAACTTTACCTTTTTCTATTCCTTGTTTTATTGTTTCAACTTTGTCTTCATCTTTTTCTGCGATGAAGAAATTTTCTATTTTAGAAAATTTCTTTTTAGATATATATTTATCAAAAGCATATTCTCCAATAATTGCACCTTCTGTAATCATTTGTGCTTTTTGGTCAATGTGTGTTGAATCAAATGTGCTTAAATCAAAATATACTGTTTTTGATTTAAGTTCTTTGTTTATTTTTTTGATTGTTTTTGCGCTAAGTTCTCTTAGTTTCGCAAGTGTCAAATCATCTTTTTCTCCAAGTCCTACGATAACAATTTTGCTTGCAGGGATTTTATCGTAAGTTTGTAAAATATAAGTTTCGTTGTAGTTAGCTTCAAATTTATCTTTTTCAATAACGTATTTTGAAATTATATTGTCAGTTGCTTTGTCTATTGATGCAAGATTTCCGTATAAAATATTTGCGTTTTTAAATAAACCTAAAACAATTGCGTCGCATGCTTGAGAACATAAATTCCCATTGAAAACTTCGATATTCATATAAACTCCTTTCAGTATTCTTATGTAAATTATAACACTAATAATATTTATTTTTTATTTACAAATATAATAAACTATGATAAAATTTCTTGCAGATGTAGTAGGAAAAATTTTTGAAAATATATGCAATAAATAAAGTTTAATATAAAAATAAAGAATAGCTCGATTTATAAGTTAAATCGGGTATATTGTGTATAATTCTAAAATTTATATTTAGAAGAGGTGTTACGAACATGATTGTCGCATTAATTTTAACAATCCTTCTTGCAATAGC
>JAKSUT010000212.1 GCA_024408705.1 bacterium
ATGATATTTTCTACAAAGTAGAAAGAAAAGATATTTCTTTTAAACCAGTTATCCTTGCAAGTGATGCTAGAGTTGAATTTAAACTTAGAGAAGAACTTAAATGTTTAAATCTTGATGAAGATGTTTCTAGATATGTTGTCTATAAACTCTCCACCCCTATTGGTGTTATCTCATTTACTAAAGATGAGATTCCATCCATTCATGATTTGTCGCTTAAATCAAAATACAAAAAATCAGAGAAAGATATTAGAGCGTTCATTGGGAACAATCTGAAATACTTCTCGTCGCCGTTCTATCCAATGTAAAAGGCAATTAATTGCCTTTTTTTATGTCATCTAATAATTCATCAGCCGAATGATATGTTTTGCCTTTGTTGTGCTTAATGTTTCTATCAGCTTCTTTTATTGCGTTAACTGTTTTTCTATTTGGAGTATTTGCTTTTAATTCTTTCATATACATATCGATTATTGAATCAGGTCCTTCGGCCCACATCCTTGTTTTAGGATTAAAGAGCAAATCACAAGTTTCTGAAAAAATAAATTGTTTTGCAATTTCTATAGAATCTTCTTGTGTGACATCATGAGAAAGTCTCTCGATCACAAGCGCAAAAAGATTTAACATGCAATATTCTTTTTGTTCCTTTGTCATAAATCTACTTTAAAACTCCCAACAAATCTAATTGCCTTTAAAGATTTGTTTGTTTTGAAACAAAATTGATCATTTAATTTTGCTGTTAAAAAATTATCAATGGCTGTTTTCATTGCTTTTTCACTGCCAACTTCACCATAAGCACTAGCAAAATATGCGTTAATAATTAAATCAGTATGGTCATCAGCAATTTTCCCAATTAAAACATCCATATTTTTCCATTTTTCAGCCAAATTACGACAAGTAAAATTCCTATTTCCAACAACGCATTTAAACCAATCTTCAGTCGTGCCAACAAATTCATGTATTTTTGATACATCACCAATATCCACCACTTCAAAAATTGAAACATATCCACAAGATGTTTTATGTTTGATAGCAACTCTTTTTGCAAATTTTTCTGCTTGTTGTTTATCTGAAGTTAAATAAAATCCTTTGCCAAAATCTTTTCCATCATTGCATTTTGAAAGATCAGGTTTTTCAACAACACAGTAAGAACCATGATATAAAATTTTTGGAAATTCATTTAACTTATTCAAAACTAATACCTCTTCTTATTCTACTTGCCACATCAGTTACAACATCGTTAATATTTCCTAAATGTAAATAATCAAAACAAGTAAATAAATACTCTTGAATGCCAAATTTATCAAAAATTGAATTTGTTTGAGCGAGTGTCATTTTATATTTCTGGGAATATTTTAAAGTTATATTTCCGATGTAATAATAAACTTGAAAAATTTCAAGTTTAGAATATTCTTCAATTTTATTCGTTTTCTTCGCTGGACCATATTCTCTTTCCATTGCATCTTTTGTTACAACCCATTGTTTACCAAATTTTTTAACATCTGCTCCATCTTTCAAGCGATTGGACAAAATTGCCTTTCTTAAAACAGAGTCATCAATATGCCAAATATTAGATGCCTCTTTTAGAGAAAGTAGATTTTCAAAAATATTATTATTTTCCATTGTCAATAGTTTAGCACGATACCGTGCAAAATGCGAGAAAATTATATCAAAAAAGAAAAAGACCTATAAGGTCTTTCTCAATTATTTTTTCATCTTTTCGATTTGTTCAGATTCTTTTCTAAGAACTTCATCAAGACGATTAACTTTTTCGTAAGTCTCATCAAGATAGAATGTTATTTCTGGAGTCTTACGAATATCAATCTTCTTCGCTAGCGAAGAACGAACATATCCTTTAGTTTTGTTAAGTT
>JAKSUT010000213.1 GCA_024408705.1 bacterium
TGGGTGCTGATTATGATATAAATGGAAATCTTGATTTTGATAGTTATTTGACTTTCAAAAGTGGTAGTGAAACAGAAATTAAAAGAACATTAGGTGGAAATTTAGATTTTATCGTATCAAATGGAAAAATGGGTATTTTGGGTAAATTTGAACACTTGATATATGCACAAAATATTATTTCTAATTCATTTTTAAAGGCAACAATAAACGCTACTGCAAAAGCTTTGACAGTAAAAAATACTGGCGTTTATAAAACTATGAAAGGTAAATTAACTTTTAATAAAGGTGTTGCAAATATTAATTATATAAAAACTTCAGGTCCATCTATGAGTTTGTATATGACGGGTAAATATTATTTAGTTCCTGATTTGGCAAATATTATGATTATGGGAAGAGTGTCAAATGATGTGTCTGATATTTTAGGACCTTTGGGTAATTTCTCTGTAGGTACCGCTTTATCTAAAATCAATGAACAAGAATCTGATATAAGTTTGCAGATTAAAAATAATTCTTTTGTCGCTGATGTTTCTCAAATTCCGTCACTATCAGTAAAAACTCATTTTCCTTCAAAAGAATTTATGGTTATTATAAGCGGTGAACCAACACGTCAAACTTCAGTAAAATCTTTTAAATGGATAACTCCACTTCCAGCTGCAACTCCGGCACAAAAACAACAACCAACTTCTTCTTCAAATAAGGAACAAAATCTTCCTGAGTTTGTAAAAAGGTTACCAAATTTGAAATAACTTAGTTATTTGCAGTTAAATAACTTTGTGGATAATAATAATCTTCTTTAAATCCAACACTTCTATACATTTTTAGTGCAGGATAATTATCTGTTTCTGTTGTTGTATTTATTTCTGAAAAATCTCTTTTGTTGTCTTCAACCCAAGTTGCAAGAGTTGAAATAGAATTTTTAAGTAAATATTTTGATAAACCTTTTCCTTGATGTTCAGGTGCAATTGCAAAGATTGGAATATTTGCAATTCTTCCGTCTGTAATATTTACAAGGCAAAGTCCGCAAACTTCGTTGTTGTATTTTAGAATTGTTACTATTTCTGGTAAAAATTCGCCATATACACCATTTGAAATTTTAGTTAGAATATCTCTTGTTCCTTCGATTGTTTTAAAACGAGGGTCAAAAAGAGCATCTGATGAATTGATAAATGCTTTATTAACGATTTCAATAGATGCATCTAAATATTCGTCTTTCCAAGAATCGAAAGTGTAACCTTCTTCTAAAGGTTTTAGTTCAACTTCTTTTAAAATTGTTTTGCAATCAAATTCATCTCCGAAGAAAAATCTTAAAACTGCAAGTCCTACGAAATTAAATCCATAGTTTGAAATGTCTGTTACAAACTGACTTTGTGAGCCAATCATTGGATAGCAAACTGTTTTTTCTTTTCTTTCTTGTTCTGTATCTTTCAAGAATTGTTCAAGAAGAAGTTTTCTTTTTGTAAGTAAGTCTTCTGTTCCTAAACAATGGATAACATTTAATTCGATTGCTTCAGATATAACTGTTGTGTATGCTAAAAATGCAGTTGGAATATCGTTTTCAAATAAAACGATACAATTTTCAAGACCTTTTTCTACTGCATCAATAAAGTCTTCGTATAACAAAGGTTCTAGTTCAAATTTGTAGTCGCTAATGGCAGCAGTTCTAAAATTACTATAAACGCCTGCAAAAATTTTGTAGGTGTTTTGATCTAAATTTCTAGTTTCATAATTTATGTCTGCCATTAATTTCTCCACGTAAAATAATTTTTTTAGTACATGTGATTCATTTTTTCTTTTTTAGTTTCCATATATTTTTCATTGTATTTTGTAATATATGCTTCTA
>JAKSUT010000214.1 GCA_024408705.1 bacterium
TTTTATTCTCATTAACCTTCTTATCAATTGCATTTTAGAAGAAAAACGCAATTGCAAATAATAAATCCCACAATGCAATACCTACAAAAGACCAAACAACAGCCTTTGTTGTAGCAATACCAACGCCTTTTGCACCACCTTTTGCCATATATCCACAAGTACAACTTATCAAGGATATTGTTCCACCAAAAAATATTGCTTTTGCAAGACATACAGACATATCTTTTATATACAACCCATTCCATACGGAAGAAAAATAAGCTCTGTAGCTTAAATCACCTGCAATATTTGAAGCAACTGCTCCGCACAAAACACCAATTGTTGAAGCAATAATAACGACAAACGGCATCATTAAAATCCCTGCCAAAACTCTTGGCACAAATAGATATTTGATAGGATCAACTTTTAGTGCTTTCATCGCATCTATTTGCTCAGTAACTCTCATTGTTGCAAGTTCTGAAGCCAGTGAAGAACCTATCATAGAAATTATCGCAAAGCCTGACATAATAACGGCATCTTCTCTAACAATCAAAATGGTTACCAACATTCCGACAAAATTTCCTGCACCTTGCTTAACCATTTCGCCTGCAACTTGCATCGCTACGATTATTGTAGACATACCGACTATTGAAAGAGTGATTGGCATTGAACTTATTGCAAATCTTTCACATTGTTCGATAACAATTTTTCTATTAATATCAAATTTTAAAAGATATGCAAAAACTGCAAAAAATTTTTTGGTTATCTCACCTAAAGTCGTGAAAAAATCTACCGCTTGTTTTAACAACAAATGGTATAATTGAAAAGTTGCAGTTTTATGAAAAAAAGTACTAAAATCACCCATATAAAATTAATTATACAGGAAAATATTTAAAAAACACGAAATTTACATTTCATATAGTTATTCTGTTTTTAATAAATTTGCAGAAATAGTAATATTAGGAGATTTAAAACGTAGAAATCTTTCCATTCGTGTTTTTAAACAATTTAACATGGTATCTGAACCAGAAACTTCAATAACTCTGTTTCTTGAAAAATTTCTTCCAACTTGACTATATGATTCCTCAATATGAGTTTTGCATTTACAATCAAGTTCTTCAATCAGATTATATAATCCTTTCAACCAATTTTCTTGTAATTGTTTTTCGCACATACGGCACTCAAGAATCATAATTTACTCCTCTATTTTTTGATAGTAGTAAGTTTTTACAAAGATACACATTGTATTTTTATTATTCCCAACATGTAGTAGTATATATAACAGAGTAAACTATGATTATTTACAATTCTTCAAAAAACACACTTATTGCAGATGATGTAAAAGTAGCCAAAAACTTTATTACACGCTCAATTGGACTACTTTCAAAAAAAGATTTAAAAACAAATGAAGCTTTAATTATAAAACCTTGTAGTGCTGTTCATACTTTTTTTATGAAATTCAACATTGATGTTTTATACATAGACAAAAACAACAAAGTTTTATCTATTTTTGAAAATGTTTCAAGTTCAAAAATTTTACCGATAAATTTTAGATGTGCTTATGTCATTGAACTAAAAGCTCAAAATATAAAAAACAAAATATCAATTAATGATGTTCTTAAATTAAAAGATTAAAACACTATTTATCAGTTGATTTTTTCAATGCTTTTGAACGCAAATTTCTATGATAAGTTATTGCAAACCTGTGTGCTTCATCTCTTATTCTTTGTATTAAATACAAAGCAGAAGAATCTCTAGGAAGCAAAATTGATTTTGATTGTTTTGGCAAAAATACTTCTTCTTCACGTTTTGCTAAAGATACGATATCTATACCTTCAACTCCCATACCCTCAAC
>JAKSUT010000215.1 GCA_024408705.1 bacterium
TTAGCCCAATATACACTTTGTTCAAGTGCATTCATACCTTCTTCCATTTGTTCTTTTGTTAAATTCAAAGCTGAATATACTTTTACATCCATTGAATTTAATTTTTCAAAGATATTCATAGAAGCTCTGTTGTCATAGATGTTGTAACTATGAGAAATAATAGCAACAGATATAGGGTATTCTTTTGAAGCTTTTTGAATAAAGATTTTTCCTTGAAGTGCGTAATTTAGAGCGTCTTTGTAACTCATTCCAGAAGTTGTCATAAGTTTGAAGTTGTTATAAACTTTCCAACCTGCTTTTGATGCTCTTTTGATAACTTCTTTATCTGTAATTCCAAATGGAGCTACGATTTCTGCTAAAAATTCATATAAACCTTGATTTTTTTCTGATTTATCAAGAGTTGCTTCAATCATTGTAAATGGTTTTTTAACAACGTTTCTTATTAAATCAGGTAAACCTCTGATTTTTGAGCAGTTATAAATTTTTGTATCAATAGATTGAAGTGATGGAACAAATATTTTATCCACACCTTTTTCTATTAAGTTTAGTACGTGACCAACATAAATCTTGATAGGTAAGCATGTTTCAGTTACAACCAAACCTGCTCCTTCTGATAATGTTTTTTTAGTTGTTTTGTCTGATAATACGATTTCAATGCCTAAATCAGTAAAAAACCCAAAGAAGAAGGGGTAATTTTCATAAAAAGACATCGCTCTTGGAATTCCTATTTTCATATTTCCTCTTTCCTTTTTACTATTATTATAGTAGTACAAACATAAGTAATTTTAAATTATATTATTGCAAATGTTACAAAACTTTGTTAAAATATAATTGTAAGTTCAGTTAGGAGTTATTTAATTGGCAAATAAAGTATCATTAGAAATAGACGAAAATTTTTTAAAGAAGTTTTTTGCATTGACAGATAGACAACTTCCGGATAATGAAGAAGTTACTATGGCTATAATGCGTCGTCAATTAGAAGAGATTGAAAATACAATTGCTGATTTGAAAATTGCAGCAAAAGAAGCAAGCAAACCAACTTACACTCCTGCTTCTTCTCCAAAGCCTGCATCTCAAAACACAGTAACTGAAACTAACGCAAATGGTGATACTTTCAATTTACCAAAGAAAACAATATTAGTAATAGACGATTTGGGTGTTATAACATATCAACTTGATGTTTTATTCTCTCAAATGAATTATAACGTTGTTACATCTCAAGAGATCTATGATGCTATTGATAAGTTTAAGAAACAACTTTTTGATATGGTTGTTATGGATTTATATATTCCAACAGAACGTGAAGGTTTAATCTTGTTAGAAGAATTGAAAAAATTGTCTTCAAACAGCCAAAAGCCTTCAAGAATTGGTGTAATGTCTGCTTCAACAAAAATCGAACATAAGCAACTTTGTAAAATGAAAGGTGCTGAGTTCTATGTTGAAAAAACAGGTGATTGGCAAAAAGAACTTTGTCGTGTTGTAAGTAGTATAAAATAGTTTTTATATTTTTACTTTTGTTATCACACCATGCAATTTGTCTTCAGGCATTTCGTAAAAACTTGCGAATGACGGTACAATTTTTTTGATTGTCGCGAATATGTGCCAGAAGAAGTTTGTTGTTTCAATATCTTCTATACCATAGAAAATGGCATTTTCTTCTATATCAAGTGCTTTTAATATTCTTTGAAGCTGTATTTTTTCCATATAGCCTGTTTTGATTTTTAGAATTTTTAAACCTTCTGTTACGTTTTCTACTTCATAGTGAAGTCCAAATGGTTC
>JAKSUT010000216.1 GCA_024408705.1 bacterium
AATTTTGAACAACACGAAGGTGATTCCAGCTCGTTTGTTAGGGAAAAAAACTACAGGTGCGAATATAGAAGTATTTTTGCTTAAAAATTTAGGCGATAGAAAATGGGAAGCTTTAGTTAAACCTTCTAAAAGAGTTAATGTCGGAAATATTATTAATATCGCTGATGACTTAGCAGTTACAACATTGGAACGCGGTGATGCTGGAAAATGGATTGTTGAATTAATGTATGATGATAGTAAAGATATTTATGATGTTTTGGCAAAAGACGGTCATGTTCCTCTTCCTCCATACATTGAACGTAAAATGTCTGATGAAGAATTGAATAAACTTGATTATTCTCGTTATCAAACAGTTTATGCAAAGACAGCTGGTTCTGTGGCAGCTCCGACTGCAGGTTTGCATTTTACACAATCTGTAATGAAAAAATTAAAAGAAAAAGGTGTACAGATTGCTTATGTAACTCTTGATGTGGGATTGGGTACTTTTAGACCTGTAAAATGTGATAATATTCTTGACCATAAAATGGAAACAGAAAGTTATCATATTTCAGCAAAAACTGCCAAAATTATTAATGAAGCAAAAGCAAATGGTAAAAAAATTGTTGCAGTAGGAACAACATCTGTCAGAACTTTAGAAACTGCGTATCAGCAGCATGGTTGTATAAAAAAATGTGATGGATCTTCTCAATTATTTATTTATCCACCATATGAATTTAAAGTTGTCGACAAGTTAATAACAAATTTTCACTTGCCAAAATCAACTTTGATAATGCTAGTATCTGCATTTGCAGGCAAAGATTTTGTTTTTGACGCATATAAAAAAGCCGTTGAAAACAAGTATCGCTTTTATAGTTATGGCGATTGTATGTTTATCTCTTAGAATTTAGTATTCTATTTGCTTGTTCTGTTCTACCGATTGATTTTAGAAAATCAACGTATTCAGCGTTCATTTCTTCGTCTTGGGAGTTTAAAATATAGCCTTGTGAATAAAGTCTTTGAGCATCTTCTTTTTTACCAAGTTCTAGAGCCAGTTTTGCGCAAAGCCATTTGTATTGGTAATTTCTTTCGTCGATTTCTGCTGCTTCTCTTGCCCAAACATAAGCTGATTGAATGTTTCCAGTTTTTTGTTTGAATTCACTCATTTTTACATACAATAACGCGTTATTTAAATCTAATGAGATAGCTTTTTTAAGACTTTCCATTGCAAAATCTTTGTCGTTTTGTTCGAATAAAGCAATTGCATTGTAATAATATCCTTCTGCGCTATTATCATCAAGCTCTATCATTGCTTGTGCCGCATTGTATAAGTTTTCAAAATCGCATTTGTCGTATTTGATAATCGCTTTACATTTGTAAGCGTGTATATAGTTTTCGTTTATATCTAATATTTTGTCTGCAATTTTATCGGCATTTTCATAGTTTTTTAAATCCATTTCAATATCAAGATAATCTGTTAGATATGTTATTGAATTGTTTTTAAAAGTTAGTGCTTTTTCTATTGCTTCTTTTGCTTTGTCTTTAAATGATAACTCTTTGTAAACTGTTGATAATGCATAATAAGTAAAATCATCTGCGTTTTCATCTTTTGCTTGTGCTTCTAGTTCTTGTTTTGCAGATAATAAATCTCCTGTTTTGGCTGTTATTAATGAAGCTAAAATTTTTGCTTGTTTAAAATCTTCGTTTATTTCTAATACTGTTTCAAGTTCGCATTGAGCTTTTTTGTATTTTTCTTGTTGATAAATCAAATATGCCAATG
>JAKSUT010000217.1 GCA_024408705.1 bacterium
ATACTATGCCCTGCTCTGTAGCGTCTAAAAGCAATAATATTTCCAGCCATTGGAATATAACGGAAAACAATATAGTAAATAATTGGAATCAACATCAGTAAATAATATTGCCAATACTTCTTGAAATGATGAGAAAATGTTTCGACATGCTTCAATTCATTTACATTTTTCTTTTTGAACATTTTTTTCTCCACTTATTTTGTAAACTAGTTGAATGTAAGAATACTTGTATACTTGCATACTAGTTTACTTTATAAATAAAATGATAAATCAAAATATGCATTTGTCAAGAAAAAAAATAAGAGAAATACACTAGTATTCTAGTTGACGTTAAAAAATTTCTATTTTATTATTTAAAACTATGATAAACACAGAAAAAGATGGAAAAGAATCAAACAGAGATTACGCTTTACGAGTAATCCGTGAAAATATTATTAAACTGGAACTTAAACCTGGTTTTATGATTAGTGAACAGGATATTGCAGATGAACTCAAACTTTCCAGAACTCCTGTTCATGAAGCATTACAAGAGCTTGCAAGAACAAAAATAATCGAAATTTTACCACAACGAGGAAGTCTTGTTAGCCACATCAATATGACCTTAGTTGATGAAGCAGTTTTTATGCGAGCAACAATTGAAGCTGCAGTTACAGAACAAGCTGCTCAAATGGCTACAGAAAAGGATATTCAGGAACTTCAGGAAAATGTAAATCTTCAAATATTCTATCATTCAAGTGGCAATCTTGATAAAATTATGGAGCTTGATAATCAATTTCATGAAATGATGTATAGAATTACAAATAAAATGCAGTGCCATTTTATGGTAAAAACTATGAATATTCACTACGATCGTTTCCGTGAATTAAGAATGCACTCCTCTGCTACGGAAAGTGTAATTGAAGAACACAGACTTATTCTTGAAGCAATTAAAAATAAAGATGGAGAAAAAGCTAAGCAGATTCTTCTTGGTCATTTAAATAAACATTATGCTGATGAAAAGGATGTAAGAAAAAAGTATCCTGAATATTTTGCATAAAATTTTCAAAAAAAATTAATATTTTTTAGTTTAAGTTATTGACACAAAATAACTAATTCTATAATATATAAAACATCAAGCGGGCGTAGCGAAGCTGGTTATCGCGCTGGCCTGTCACGCCGGAGATCGCGGGTTCGAGCCCCGCCGCTCGCGCTAAAAGCTTCCTTAATCAGGAAGCTTTTTTTTTGACAATTACTGTTTGATATAAATTTTGTACGAGTAACAATGCAGGTGGTAGCATACAGCATTTAATGTTGTGGTTGCTGGTTCGAATCCAGTTTACTCGAATTTTTACGGAAACACCGAAAAAAAGGAGGTGAAATTAGTATGGCAACAATCATGGTTGATGATTCAGAAAACCTTGAAAAAGCAATCAAACGTTTTAAGCGCATGGTTGAAAAAGAAGGTATTATTCGTGAATACAAAAAGCGCGAATATTTTGAAAAACCATCTGCAATTCTTCATCAGAAGAAAACAACTTTGGAAAGAAAGTTGTTGAACAAGAGAAGAAAGACAGAAAAGAAAGATTACTAATTTTATCTTTAAAAAAAAGCGGCTCAAATGAGTCGCTTTTTTTGTTTAACTGAGGTTAAATAAAAAAATTGCGTCTGACACGATTCGAACGTGCTACCTACGGATTCGAAGTCCGTTGCTCTA
>JAKSUT010000218.1 GCA_024408705.1 bacterium
TATGAATCAAATGTCTTTTCAAACACACTTGGAATAATCGAAGAAAATTCAGAAAAAGAAACAAATATCGACTTTTCAAACATAGGTAGAAACGACCTTTGTCCTTGTGGTAGTGGTAAAAAATACAAAAAATGTTGTGGAGCTGCTAATTAAATAAATTTAATTGAGGTACATCAACTTCTATTTTTGAATGTTTTTTCCTTGTAGATAAATCATTTGAAAAATCTTTTTGCATTTTTTGCATCAATGTTTGAGAACGGCTTATCACAGAATTTGGCAAGCCTGCCATTTTGGCAACTTGAATACCATAACTTTTGCTTGCGCCACCTTGAACAATCTTACGCAAAAATTCTATTTCACCATTTTCTTCAGAAATAGTGATACGATAATTCTTTATTTGAGGATAAGTTTTTGTCATCACATTTAATTCATGATAATGAGTTGCAAAAATACATCTTGCCTTGATTTTTGTTGCAATATGTTCTGCAACTGCCCAAGCAATTGCAACACCATCATAAGTACTTGTTCCTCTACCGATTTCATCTAACAAAATTAAACTTTTTTCTGTTGCAGAATTTAAAATATTCGCTGTTTCAATCATTTCAACCATAAATGTTGATTGACCTAAAGTTAAATCATCACTTGCACCTACACGTGTGAAAATTTTATCTGTTATACCAATTTTCACATAATCAGCAGGAACAAAAGAACCCATTTGCGCAAGTATTGTAATAAGTGCATTTTGACGCATATAGGTAGATTTACCAGCCATATTCGGACCTGTTAAAATCATAAATTGAGTTTTTTCTGTTGTATCACTTGATATATCTAAATCATTTGATACATACACACCCAATGGTAAAATTTTCTCTAACACAGGATGTCTTCCTGCTTTTACAACGAAATCTCCACTTTCGTCAATTTCAGGTTTTACATAATTGTTTTCTATCGCACAAATTGCAAGCGAAGTTAAAACATCTGCTTTTGCAAGACAATCAGCAACTTCTCTTATTTTTGTCACGTATTCTTGTGAATAATTTTTCAAATCAGAGAAAATTTTATTTTCTAATTCATGTGCCTTAAATTGTGCTGACAAAACATCATCTTCATGTTTTTTAAGTTCATCTGTTATAAATCTTTCAGCATTTGTCAAAGTTTGTTTTCTTACATAATTATTAGGGATTAAATTTAAATTTGAATTTGAAACTTCGATAAAATAACCAAAAACTTTGTTATAACCAACTTTTAAGAATTTGCAACCTGTTTTTTCTTTTTCAGATTCTTCAAATTCTTTCAACCATTTTTCGCCACCTGTAAGCAAATCGTTAAAATAATCAAGTTCAGAAGATACTCCTGTTTTTATCACTCCACCGTCTTTTGCAGATATTGGAGCATCTTCTCTTATTGTTCTATCAACAAAACCTGCATATTCTACTAAATCTTCCTCATGTTCAAAAACTTTGTTAAACAAATCAGTATCAATATTTTTTAACAAAGCAGAAATTTGAGGAAGAATTAAAAGAGTATCTTTTAAAGAAAGAAAATCTCTTGGAGTTGCTGTACTATTACTCAATCTAGTTGATAAGCGTTGAATATCATAAGTTTTTTCTAAAACTGAAATCAAATCAAGTCTTACATCAGTTTTTTCAATTAATTCTTCAATAATATCTTGACGTTTTTTTATTTG
>JAKSUT010000219.1 GCA_024408705.1 bacterium
CCAATCCTGATATCGTTAATAAAAACCTTCTCGTAAATCTCGTTTGAGCAACCATTTATTTCGTGTTGAACTCTGATATTTAACGACGTAATACCTTTTCTAGTTAAAAGTTTACTTTCGTCTAAAACACACGTTCCGGACAACCCTATTCTTACACCGTTTTTTGTAGTTATATAACCGTTTTTTATTTGATTATTAAAAGCATAAATTGAATTTTCGGTTATATTTGATAAAATAAAATCAATATCTTTTTGTTCACAAAATATTTTGTAATCATTTTGATTCTGAACACCAAAACTCGTTAGATATTTAATAGAATTATTGTAATTAACTTTTATGGGAAAACCCAACCGAAGTCTGATATCATAAATTTTACTTAAATCGCAATTTGAAATTGCTATTAAAATTTTTTTGGAAAAAAAATCTAAATCCATTTATATAAATATATGATAAAAAATTAAAAAAAGAACAAAAAAAGACTTGTCATTTAGACAAGCCTTTTAATATTTTATTTATGATTATTTATCTGAATTAAGCATATCAGCTATTGAAACTCCGCTGTTATCGTCGTCTTTCCATTCATGTAATTCAACTTCTTCAGGAGCTTCTTCCTTCTTTTCTTCAACTGGTTTTTCAGCTTCGGGAAGTAATGCTTTTATAGACAAGTTAATTTTTTCTTTTTCAACGTTGATTTCTAAAATCTTTGCATCAATTTCTTGACCAACTTGTAAAGCTTTAACAGGATTTTCAAGCCATTCATTTGAAATTTGAGAAACGTGAACTAAACCGTCAATTCCCTTTTCAATTTCAACAAATGCACCAAAGTTAACTATTCTTACGATCTTGCCGTGAATAACGTCACCAACTTTATACTTTTCAGGAACAGAATCCCATGGCTTTGGTTGGAGTTGTTTATAACCAACCGATACTCTCTTATTTTCTTGATCAATCTTCAAAATCTTAAATTCATAAGTTTTGCCGATTTCTAATACTTCTGCACAATCGTTGCAACCTGTCCAAGACAAGTCTGAAATATGAGCTAAACAATCAAAACCGTTAACGTCAATAAATGCACCAAACGAAGCAAATCTAACAGGTGTACCTAAAACTACGTCGCCTTCAACGATACTTTCAAAGAATTCTGTTTCTTTTGCCAAACGGATAGCATCACGTTCATCTTTTTCGGCTTGTAAAATAACTCTTTGTGAACCTACGATTTGACGACGAGCACCACGAGATTCAACTTTTTCAGCTTTAAGTCTTAATTTCTTGCCAACAAATTTATCTAATTCTTTAACAAAGCCTAATTTAACTTGTGAAGCAGGAACGAAAACTTCGTAGCTACCAAACTTACCGATTAAACCACCTTTGTTTACAGATTTGATTTCAACTTCAAAAATCTTACCATTTCTGATTTCTTCAATAATGAGTTCTTCTTGTAAAACTTTTTGCATAGCTTTTTCAGAGAACCTTAACGGATTCTTTGCTACAACCATAACACGAATTTCTTCGCCTATCTTATCCTTGTATGAATCCTTATCATATTCTTCAATCATTTCGTCCTTGGAAAGTTCAAAGTCCTTTTTAGCATTTTTCAAAGACAAAGTTAAATTTCCTTCTCCTTGTTTAAATAAATTAATACTA
>JAKSUT010000022.1 GCA_024408705.1 bacterium
AATAATAGTAATAAATTATTTGGATTTACGTTGGCAGAAATGTTAGTTGCATTAGCTGTCGTGTCTGTTATTGCCTCTATTATTGTTCCATCTTTAAAAGCTCTTACTCCTTCTTCAAATAAAGCTTTATTAAAAAAGGCTTATTCAACTACTGAAAAAGTGATTTTTCATATCTTGGCTAAAAAAAATAGTGAAAAACAATTGATTTTTAAAATGGATGAAGCATTTATGGATACTACTCCTGATGCTAATTCGGGTACGTATAATAAATTTTGTTACTATTTTAAAGATGAAATGAACACTCTTGACCTTACAGGAGTTGATTGTCCTGCTGCTGGTGTTGTTAGTGGTGTTCCTGTTAGATTTGCAAAAACTCCTGACGGCGTAGATTGGTTTATTGTACCGGCTGCTTTTTCTGCGGTTAACTTTGACCAAATCGCAAGTCTTACTAATACCGCAATGCAAACTTATGCAGCACAAAAAGGTACTGAAGCTGTAAATGCAAAAATGTCAGAAATTGAAGCAAGTGCAAATGCTGCTAAAACATCTGCTTATAATGAGGCTATGTCAGTGCCATCAGAAATTATTGAAACAAACAATGGTGTAAAACCAACTTGTTCTATTAATCAACATTGTCAATGCTCTAATAGTGATACTCAGTATAAATATTTTAAAGTAGATAAAACTTCGTATGAAAGCGAGGATGGTACTAGTACAGAAATAAGATTTTCTACTGAAGAATTATCAAAACCAGCTGCAATTCAAGAAATTAAAGATGCCTATAACCGTACTGATTTTGATAGTGTATGTGGCTCGACTGATTATTGTTTAATGTATGATGATATGCAAGCTTTTGAGATGGATTTAGAAACAAGAAATACAAAAAGATTTGTTCACAATATGAGTATTGCGGTTATTCCAACGCTAAAAACTTATTCTTATTCTGTTAATTATTCACTTGTAGGTGTTGCTTATCCTGATTTTAAATCATCAGGTACTTTGAATATTACAAAAAGTTTTTCTCCTTATGTAAGTGATTCAATTTATCTTGAATTTAAAACTTGTCCTCCTTGTGAAGAAGTAGAAAGACAAGCAAGTGATGATAAATTTGATTTTTGTGAATATTCTGGTTTGAAATCTGCTTTAAATGAAAAAATTTCGTTGTTAAAAAATTCTATTGCAAATCATATTACTCAACTTCAAAATACTAGTAGAGCAAATATGGTTGCTGCTGCAAATTCTTTTGCTGCTCAAAAGTATAATGAAGTTAAACAAGGTTTGATTAGTCAAGTGAGGGCAGAAGCCGAACAAACTGCTATTAATGATACTTCTGTTTATAATTCTTATTATCAACAATATATGAATTCAGCATCAGGTACTGGTAATAAATTGAAAGATTTTCCTTTGAAAATAATTGTTGATGTTAATGGTATGGCAAAAGGTCCAAATTGTTCAGCTGATTCAAGTTCTTATGCCGCATCTTACATGCCGTCAGGATATCGTAATACGAATTGTACTGATCCGGATACGTTCATTTTTGGTATCAGGTATGATGGAAAAATACGTATAGCGAATGCTGCTTCATCTTATTCTGTTACTGCATATTCAGATCCGGTTGCAAAAGATTATTTGTCTGACTTTATTCGTAACTAATTTAGAAATTAGTTTACAGGAATATCAATTGGATATTTCAATGTAACGGTGATTATTTCGCCTTTTTTAAGAATGACGTCTTCACCTTTTCTAAATATGTCAGCAATGCTGTCACCAAATAAGTATGCGCCACCAGCAATTCCGCCGCCTAATGCACAAAATGGAACGGTGATAATTTTTGCACCTACAAAAGCATCTCCAGCATCAACTCCTGTTTTTGTGATACCTTTTGTTATATCAACAGTTTTTGCCCAGTTGTTTTGTAATGCTTCTCCGTATCCAAGAGAGTTGTATATTCCGCCTTCAAAGTTTTGTTTTTTGTAATTATAAAGAGCAAGTGAAAGTGGAAGTTGTCTGCCGTTTGGTGTTACGACATGGTCAAAATCTATATATAAAACTGCTCCGCGTGAAAGCATTTTAGCTGGTTTTACTTTGTTTACTGTACCTCTAACTATTGAACCTGCTGGTAATATTATTGAGTTTTCAATCTTTTGGTCAGCAATTAATTTTGCAGAAAAGTCTGCGCCTTGATATGTTGCGTATGTTGCAATTGTGTTTAATAGTTCAAATTGAAGTTTTGTTCCTGCTGGAATTCTTCTTGTTTTTGCGTTTCCGCTTAGTGGTGCTGCATCAACTTGTGATGCGAAAATTAATACTGATAGTGTAATAATTAATGTTTTTATTAAGTTTTTCATAATTCCTCCAAATCTCTTCTTTATTTTAAAATAAAATTTACGCTTTTGCAAAATTTGAAATAAAATTTATAATATATATAAGGTTAAAATCATGAAATCTTTAAGTTGGATAAATAATTTAATAAATTTTGATTTCTCTACAAGTCAAAATGTTGTAGAGGGTTTTAAGCTTGTTCAAAAAACTTTGGGTTTTGAACATTTTTATTTGTTCTTTGTAAATCCTGATGATTTGGAGTTGAAATATTCTGATACTTCATTTACAAATTTGAAAATCTCTATTGATGGTGATTTAAAATCTGAAATTTTTAGTACAAATCATTTAGCAAAACTTCCAGCAGATATTGAAAAAGAAATGAATTTGGAAGGTGAAACTTATATTGTCGAAAAATTATCATTAAACGGTACAATATTTGGAGTTTTAGTTTTTACTTTTTCTAAAGAAGTTTCGTATGATGAAAAATTTGGAGTTTTTGCTTCTATAATTTCTTATAAAATAAAAGATAAAGAATTGTCTGAAGTTTTTTCTCAACAACTAAAAGCAATTCAAGATGGTTTTGTAAATACTAGAAATGCTTATAAAACAATTAAAGAGCAAAATGAAAAAATCTTGAAATTAGATAAAATAAAAAATGAGTTTTTGGCAAATGTGACCCATGATTTAAGAACTCCGTTAAATTCTATTATCGGTTTTTCTGAAATGCTTTCAACAAAACTTTTTGGCGATTTGAATGAAAAACAATCTGAATATGTTAATGAAATTTATGTCGCAGGTGTTCATTTGCTTGGAATGATTAATGAAATTTTAGATATTTCAAAAATTGAGTCTTGCGCGATGAAATTAAATAAAAATCAATTTTTTATTTCAAGAGCAGTTGATGAAGTTTTAAATGTCGTAAATCCGCTTGTGAATAAAAAGAATATCAAGTTGGAAAAAAATGTTACCCCTGACGATTTTGAAGTCGTAGCAGATTTTCAAAAAATTAAACAGATTTTGTATAATTTGGTAAGTAATGCAATAAAATTCACTAAAGAACAAGGGAATATCACAGTTTCGGTTAAAAAGAATAAGTCAAAATTTGTTATTTCCGTTCAAGATGACGGTATCGGAATTCCAAAAGAAGCTCAAGAAAAAATCTTTGAAAAATTTTTCCAAGTTGAATCAACTTATCTTAAATCAGAAAGCTCAACTGGTTTAGGCTTGACTATTACAAAAGAATTTGCTGTTATGCATGGCGGAAATATTAAAGTTGAGAGCGAATTAAATAAAGGTGCAAAATTTGTTGTAACTATGCCTTTGTCTTGATAAAATCTACAATTTCTTTTGTTGAGTAAATATCTTTTACAACTAAGAAATTTAAATTCGTTGTTTTTTTTACGTTATCAAGTGTTTTTCCGTCAAGAAAATCTTGAGTATATTTTCTAAGCATTACGCTTGAAATTATCACAGTTGTGCTTTTATCTTTTATTTGTTTTAAAGTTTTTATTAAATCGTCAGATGTCACAAGTCCTGCAACACTTATTGAATTTCCCCAAAAGTTTGATGATACGGCATCAACAGAAACATTTAAGTTCTTGATATTTGCTAGTTTTCTTGCAATTTCAATAAATGCAGGTTTTGCAAGTTTTGAAGTTGCAAAAAATAGGCTTGTTTGAGTTGTTAATTCTTTTGGTAAATCTGCTGATTGTTTTTCAAAATCATTTAACAATAATCTTAATGCGCCGACTCCATCATCAAGTTGTGAAAAATTGCCGTAATATTCTGCTTTTGGAATATCTTGTTCTGCAAGAGCAAAAAATTCATCAGAACAACAAGCAAGATTTGTTTTCATTTCTTTGTTGAATTTGTTTGCTATTTCAATTGTTTCTTCTGCAATAGCTTTTGTTACAGGCTTTAAAACAGAATCTTTTCTATATTTAGTAATTCCAACTGGTACTATTGCGATTGATACAATATTTTTTAGTTTTGATAAGTCTTTTAATGTTCTTTTTAATTCCTCTCCATCATTGAATGTTGGACATAATACAATTTGAATATGTACAGGAATTTCTAATTTTGCTAACCATTTTAAATTTTTATAAATGTTTGCAGCATTTGGATTGTTGAGCATTTTTACTCTTAAATCGGGATTTGTTGTGTGTACTGAAATATAAAGAGGTCCAAGTCTTAATAATTCAATGCGCTTTTTATCTTTTGCTGAAAGATTTGTTAGTGTTATGTAAGTACCTTGTAAATATGATAGTCTATAATCATCATCTTTTATATATAATGTATCTCTCAAACCTTTTGGTTGTTGATCAACGAAACAAAATATACATTTGTTTGTGCAAGGTTTTACTCTGTCAAACACTGCGCTTTCAAAGATTATGCCTAAATCGTCGTCATAATCTTTTTCTAGTTCAATAATTTCTTCTTCGCCATTTTTTCTTTTTATTTCAATTGTTAAAAATTCGCTTTTACATAAAAAATTGTAGTCGATTAAATCGTTTATTTTTTGCTCGTCAATTGATACGATTTCATCGCCTGCTTGAAGTTCTAATTCTTCTGCGATTGAGTCTTTTTCTACGCTATTTATTATTGCTGGCATTTTATATTTTCCCTAAATCTTTTTCAAAATTTTCTACTAAATTAATAAAATTTTTGTATTCCATTATGGTATTGTCTATTATTATTCTTGCATAAAAATCTAACTTTTTGTCATCTTTTAAAATCTCTTCTGCATAAATTTTGTGTTCGTAAGCTTTATTTTTAATTGTGTTGAAAAGTTCTTTTCTACTTTCCGGTGAAAGATATGTCGCACAAGAAATCTTTATTGCTGCAACAGATTGAAATTGTAAAGGGTTGTCAGATATTGGTTCTAGGGTAAGTGCTTTTAATTTGTCTTTTCCTTTTTCTGTGATTGTATAAAAACCTGATAGTTTTCCACCATCTGACATCTTTTGTCTTACTTCAATTGAATTTTCTTCTTTTAATCTATCAAGTGCAGGTTTTATTGCACCAAAACTAGGCTTTGAATATGTGCCAAATGTTTTGTGTATGCTTGAATGTATTGCATACATTGTCATAGAGTTTTTGTACAATGTGTATAGTATCATTAATTCAATCATTCTTTGATTTTATCATATTTAATATAAATTTCTTTTTGTTAAGTTTTGTATTGATTTTTTTTTGTATTAGCAATAAAATACATTTACTCTTTTTAGTATGAACAAGTTAGGAATTCAGGTGTTTTTGTTATGAAAATTAATTCTGTATGTAATGGTAATTATTCAAATCAGGCTTTTTCAGGTTCTATAAAAATTAGTGAGAAAGCTTATGGTTCTGTTGTTTCTAAACAACATTTTTTAACTGATAAAAATGGCGACAAATTATTAGAAACTCTTTTTAAAAGTATTGCTCCACAAGTAACTGAAAAGCCGAAATTCATTGTAGGTTCTCAAATTGAAATTTTGAATAAATGTATTAATTATGTTACAAATACGAATTTAAAAGCTGATCCAAGAGCAGTTGCTTGGGTTGAAAATGCTGGAAATAGTTTGTATAAATTTTTCCAAGGTACAGCACAAAATTCGTTCTTTACAGTTTTAAAATTAAAATAATAGAGGTAAATAATGATAAATTCTGTTAATAATTCCCCATCTTTTTCAGGTCTTGCAAAATTATCTATTACAGGTAAAGATGCGATTGTGAAAAAAACAACAAAAGAACAAGATAAATTAATAAAATTATATGCAGATGAAATGTCAAAAAGAGGAGTTTTACTTTCTCCTGTAAGTAAAGAAAAAGCAAATTTTTTCCAAAAAGTTATTGACGTTGTAATGGGTGGAAAATTTGATTATGGCGATACTCCAAAATATATGTCAAATATGTCCACTGCTTCAAGAATGAAAAACTCTCCAAGTCCAAATTATTTATGTTTTGGAGATTTGACTTTAGATAAACCTGGTAGCGTTGATTTTATTTTAAGATTTGATAAAACAGTTTAAATTATAAAAAACAGGATATGTGTTTCCTGTTTTTTTATGTATAATGAATATAATTATTATTATTTTAATTAAAAATTACTAGGTGGATTTATGAATAGTGTATTAGAAAGCTCTGATATTAAGATTAGAGAGATTGTTGAATTAAATGAAATTAAGCATGTCGCTGTTATTATGGATGGAAACAGACGTTGGGCAAAATTGCACAAATTGCCAACTCCAATGGGACACAAAAAAGGTGTTGAAGCATTAAAAAATACAGTTAAAGCATGTGATGACTTTGGTATTAAATATTTAACAGTTTATGCTTTTTCAACTGAAAATTGGAATAGAAAACCTGAAGAAGTTGATTTTTTGATGGATTTATTTGGCAAAACTATTAAAAATGAATTGCAAGAATTGAATGAAAAAAATGTAGTTATGTCTTTTATAGGTGATACAACTAAATTAGGTACTAAATTACAAGAAATTTTACAAAATGCAGTTGAAAAAACAAAAAATAATACTGGTGTTCATTTACAAATTGCTTTCAATTATGGTTCAAGAGCAGAAATTGCAAGAGCCGTAAAAAGTATTGCAACTGATGTCAAGGATGGAAAACTTTCAGTAGAAGAAATTTCGGAAGACACGATTTCAAATGCTTTATATACCTCAAATATTCCTGACCCTGATTATTTAGTCAGAACAGGTGGTGAAATGAGAATTTCAAATTATTTGTTATGGCAAATAGCTTATTCTGAACTTATTATTATTGATAAATTCTGGCCTGAATTTGACAAAGATGTTTTGAAAGAAACTATTTTGACGTTTAATTCACGTCATAGACGTTTTGGAGTATAAGTAAAATGCAAATTGTTTTAGCTACTTCAAATCCAAATAAAGTCGAAGAAATTAATGCAATTACACAAAAGTCAGGTATAGAATTTATTTTGCCTCCAAAATGTTTTAATCCTTTAGAAAATGGAAAAACATTTGAAGAAAATTCTTTCATAAAAGCAAAAGAAGCAAATAGACTAACAGGCATGATGACCTTAGCTGATGATTCAGGCTTGTGTGTTGATGCATTGAATGGCGAACCTGGAATTTATTCTGCAAGATATGCTGAAACTCCAGCAAAACGTATTGAAAAATTATTAAAAAATTTAGAAAATGTTGAAGATAGAAGTGCAAGATTTAAATGCGCGATGACGTTGATTTCACCCGAAGGCGAACTTTTATTTAGCACCGTTGGTGTTTGTGAAGGTGAAATTGCTTATGATGTAAAAGGTCAAAATGGTTTTGGCTATGATCCGGTTTTTGTTGTAGCAGGAAAAAATATGACTATGGCAGAACTTTCAGAAGAAGATAAAAATAAAATTTCTCACCGTGCAGTTGCATTAGAAAAAGTTATGAATTTTTTGTGTAAATAGTTGTAAAAATTCTTGATTTTATTTGTGTTTGTAGGATAATTATATTGTGATAAATTTCACGGTTTAATTACGTTTAAACAATTTAATTGGATTATAGTTAGACAAAGGAGAAAAAGATGACAACTCAAAGTCCTGAAAAATTTGACTTTGGCAAAGTTGACAAAATCATGGAAGAGTGTGGTGCTGATAAATCACATTTGATTGCAATTTTGCAAAATGTTCAAAAAGAATTTACTTATTTACCAATTGATGTAATGACTTACATTGGTACTAAAATTGAAGGCTTATCACCAGCAACAGTTTATGGTGTAGCTACTTTTTATGCTCAATTCTCATTAGAACCAAAAGGTAAATATCAAATTAAATGTTGTGATGGTACAGCATGCCACGTTCGTGGTTCAATGCCTGTTATGAACGCAATAAAAGCAAAATTAAAATTTGCTGAAGGAAAAATGAGAACTGAAGACGGTATGTTCTCATTAGAAACAGTTAGCTGTTTAGGTGCTTGTGGTCTAGCTCCTGTAATGGTTATTAATGAAAAAGTATATCCTCAAATGACATCTGATGCGGTAAAAATCGTTTTAGATGAAATTATAGCTCAAGAAGGGGGTAAATAATGAATATTGATATTAAAAAAGAACAAGATAAAGCTCAAGAACTTATTAAAGCTCAAGGTTTCAGAGTATTAGTATGTTCTGGTACAGGTTGTATGGCAAATGGTTCTGCTGAAATCATTAAAAAATTCGCAGAATTAGGTGCTAATGTATCAACTCTTTCAGATTATGACAAATTAACAGTTGTTCCAACTGGTTGTCATGGTTTCTGTGAACAAGGTGTTTTGGTAGTTTTACCTGACCAACATACAACTTATGTAAAAGTTAAATTAGCTGACGTTGAAGAAATCTTCAATTCTCACATCGTTGGTGGAAAACCAGTTGAAAGACTTTTATATACAGATCCAAAAACAAATGAACATGTTCAAAAAAATGATGACATTAATTTCTATGCAAAACAAACTCGTACAGCATTAGCAAACTGTGGTAAAATCAACGCTGAATCATTAGACGAAGCTATTTCAGTTGGTGCTTACGAAGCATTGTATAACATCTTAAATGAAAATAATCCTGACGCAGTTATTCAAGAAGTTCTTGATTCTGGTTTGAAAGGAAGAGGCGGCGCAGGTTTCCCAACAGGTTTGAAATGGAAATTTACTGCTGCTAACAAAGGTGGAAAATCTTACGTAGTATGTAACGGTGACGAAGGTGACCCAGGTGCATTCATGGACCGTTCAGTTATGGAAGGTGACCCTCACAAATTGTTAGAAGGTATGGCAATCGCTGCATTTTCTATTGGTGCTGACGAAGGTTATATTTACGTTCGTGCTGAATACCCTCTAGCTATTAAACGTTTAAGAAAAGCTATTGCAGCTGCTGAAGAACGTCATTATTTAGGTAAAAATATTATGGGAACTGATTTCTCATTCACATTACATATTAAAGAAGGTGCTGGTGCTTTCGTATGTGGTGAAGAATCAGCTCTAATCGCTTCAATCGAAGGTGAACGTGGTATGCCAAGACCAAAACCACCATTCCCTGCAAATAAAGGTTTGTTCGGAAGACCAACATTGATTAACAACGTTGAAACTCTTGCAAACATTCCTGTAATTATGCGTAAAGGTGCAAAATGGTTTGCATCAATGGGTACTGAATCAGCTAAAGGTACAAAAACATTCGCTTTAACTGGTGAAGTAAACAACACAGGTTTGATTGAAGTTCCAATGGGTACAACTTTGAGAGAAATCATTTTTGATATCGGTGGTGGTATCAGAGGCGGTAAAAAATTCAAAGCTGTTCAAATTGGTGGACCATCAGGTGGTTGTTTAACTGAAGAACACTTAGATTTGCCTATGGATTATGAAAGTCTTGCTAAAGCAGGCGCTATGGTAGGTTCAGGTGGTTTGGTTGTAATGGCTGAAGATACTTGTATGGTTGAAGTTGCAAGATTTTTCATGAACTTTACTAAAAATGAATCTTGCGGTAAATGTGTTCCTTGCCGTGAAGGTACAAAGAATATGTTAAAAATTCTTGAAAAAATCGTTAAAGGTAAAGGCGAATTAAAAGACTTAGAAGTTTTGGAAGATTTAGCTAATACTGTAAAAGACGGTTCTTTATGCGGTTTAGGTAAAACTGCTCCAAACCCTGTTTTATCAACTTTGAAATACTTTAAAGATGAATATATTGCTCACATTGTTGATAAAAAATGTCCAGCAGGTGTATGTACTGCTCTTAAAACAATCAAAATCAAAGAAGATTTGTGTAAAGGTTGTACAAAATGTGCAAGAACTTGTCCTGTTGGCGCTATTGAAGGCGAAGTTAAGAAAGTTCACACAATCAATCAAGCTAAATGTATTAAATGTGAAGCTTGCTTGAAAGGTTGTCCTTTCCACGCAATTGTTCAAGAGTAGTTTAAATTTTATGTAAAGGAAAAAGAAAATGAGTGAAGATAAAAAAACATTATTTATAGATGGTGTGGAAGTTGAATTCACAGACGAACCAAATATTCTTGAAGTTATCAGAAAAGCTGGTTTGAACGTTCCAACATTCTGCTACCGTCCTGACCTTACACAATTCGGTGCTTGCCGTATGTGTGTAGTTGAAGTTGAATATCCAAACGGAAGAGTTATGGTTAATTCTTCTTGTACAATGCCTCCAGAAGCAGGTATCAATGTTAAAATTAATTCAAAAAGAGTTAGAAAAATCAGAAAAACTGTTTTGGAATTACTTTTGGCTAACCACGATAAAGAATGTACAACTTGCGATAAATCAGGTGCTTGTGAACTTCAAAAATATGCTGAAGAATACGGAATTAAAGATATTAGATTCCCTTCAAAAGAAAAAGAAGAATACTTACCAATTGATAATTCAAATCCTTCAATTGTTAGAGATCCAAACAAATGTATTTTGTGCGGAGCTTGTGTAAGAGCTTGTTCTGAATTCCAAGGTCATTCAGTTCTTGGTTTCGCAAACAGAGGTTCTGCTACAGTTGTTCAACCAATGGCAGGAAAATCTTTGTCAGATGTTGATTGTGTATTCTGCGGTCAATGTCAAGCAGTTTGCCCAACTGGTGCATTAACAGTTAAAAACAACGTTGATCAAGTTTGGGATGAAATCAACAATCCAGATAAAAAAGTTGTAGTTCAAATGGCTCCATCTGTTAGAGTTGGTTTGGGTGAAGCTTTTGGTATCGAAGTTGGTTCAAACGTAATTGGTAAATTGAATGCAGCTTTGAGAAAAATCGGTTTTGATTTTGTATTCGATACAAACTTCTCTGCTGACCTTACAATTATGGAAGAAGCAACAGAATTTTTGGATAGATTGAATAATAAGAAAACATTACCTTTATTTACTTCTTGCTGTCCTGCTTGGATTCGTTATATGGAAACTCAACACCCAGATATGCTAGGTCATTTATCAAGTTGTAAATCTCCACAAGGTATGTTGTCAGCTGTATTAAAAGAATTAGTACCTGAAAAATTCGAAGGTGTTACAAAAGACAATTTAGTAGTTGTTTCTATTATGCCTTGTACCGCTAAAAAATACGAAGCAAATCGTTCTCAATTAACAAAAGACGGTAAAGCTGAAACTGATTATGTATTGACAACAAAAGAAATCGCTCAAATGATTAAGAGCGCAGGTATTGATTTTGCTTCATTGAAAGAAGAACAAAATGATTCTCCATTTGGTAAATACACTGGTGCTGCTACAATCTTTGGTGCATCTGGTGGTGTTGCTGAAGCTGCCGTAAGAACTGCTTATGAAGTTGTTACTGGCGAAAAACTAAATGATGTAGATTTCAAAGTTCTTCGTGGAGTTGATAAAAATTCAAGAACTAAAGATGCTGAAGTTGATATCAAAGGTACAAAAGTTCGTGTAAGAGTTGTTTCAACATTGAAAGAAGCTGAAAAATCAATTCAAGAAATAAAAGCAGGAAAAGCAGATTTTCATATTTTAGAAGTTATGGCTTGTCCAGGTGGATGTATCAATGGTGCTGGACAACCTGCAAGTTGCAACAATTCTAAAATCAAAGAAGTTCGTGCAGAAGGTCTTTACAAAGAAGATAGAGAACTTGATTTGAGAAAATCTCACGAAAACCCTGACGTTAAAAAACTTTATGATGAATATTTGGAAAAACCAAATTCTCATAAAGCTCATGAATTGTTACACACAGTTTATGCTGATATGTTTGCAAACGGATACAAAGATTTGAAATAGTCTTGGTATTTAATTATCGCAATAATAAAAAAATGCGTGCGTTGTTTTCAACAACGCACGCATTTTTTTATTATATTGTATATTTTTTTATTATATTGTATATTAATATATAAAAAAAAATCAGCAGGAAGTTTATGAAGCATTTTGATTATACAGAGTTTATTAATGTAGAAAAGATAGAAAAGATTAACGCAGCTTTATATAGGTTGTTAGGTGTTAGTATTGTTCTTTTCAAAAAAGGTCAGGCTTTTAGTGTAGATACTGTTAATTCTGATTTATGTAAGTTGGTTTTATCAACTCATTTTGGTCAAACACGTTGTAAACAATGTATCAGACAATTAATGGATCAGGTTTCTGAATCTAAAATGCCTGCAATTTCAAGATGTCACATAGGGCTTTTTGAATTTATGCTTCCTGTAATTGCTGATGGTTTGATTATCGGCTATGTATTGGGTTCTTGTCGTCCTTCTGATTTTGCAAATTCTCGTGATGATAACAGAAAAGCTGCAAGAGATATAGAAGCTGATGAAATTAAATATTTAGAAGAACTTTCTAAATTAAGACCTGTTGAAAAAAATACTTTGAAAAACGTTATAATGTTTCTTTCAATGTTTACAGAACTTTTAACAGATTTAACTTATGAAAAATTTGAAATTGGTTTAAATCATGAAAAAGAAAAAGTTATAAGATTTATTGTAGAAGCTATCAATTCTTCATTTGATATTGATAATATTTTGACTATTGTATGTCGTGAGTTGGCAAATTTATTGCGTTCAGAAACTTCTTTGATTGTAAAAATTTCAAATGATGGAACTATTGAAATTTTAGAAAGTTTTACAACTGTTAAAAGTATTTTTTATGACTTTTTTAATGTCTTTAAAGATAATACTGTTGCCTGTGACTTTTTTAGAAAATTTTTATTTACAGATAAATCAATAAATTTGTTAAATCAAGATTTATTCGATGCTCCAGAAACTCCAAAATTAATTAAAGATGCTTTTACAAAAGTTAATGGTTTTTCTGCTATTGTTTCTTCAATGCAAACTTTAGAAAATTATAGATTGTTTTTGATTGCAGGTAATAGAAATGTAAATTGGTTGTGGACTTCAGAAGATATAAACTTCTTGAGTATTTTAGCAAAACAAATTTCAAATGCGTTAAAGCAAGCTAATTTGTATAATGAATTGTTTATGAAATCACAAACTGAACAAGCAATTCTTAACAGTTTGCCATTCCCAACTTGGTTGAAAAACAAACAAGGTGAATATTTAGAAGTAAATGATGCGTTTTGTAAAAAACACAATGTAGAACACGATTTTGTTGTTGGTAAAAATGACTTTGACTTGTATGATGCCGATGATGTTGCAAAAAAATACAAAGAAGAAGATGATATTGTATTGTCTTTCAACGATAGATTTGTTGTTGAACATAAGAATAATGAAGAAAATAATCATCCTGGTTGGCAAGAAGTTTCTAAATCACCGGTTTTGGATGAAAATGGTAATCCTTATGCAACAGTTGGTTTTGTAAATGATATTACACAAAAGAAAGAATTAGAAAAATTAAAAGATGGTTTAATCTCAATAATGGTGCATGAACTAAGAACTCCACTTGCATCTATTAAAGGTGGTTTGGATTTGCTTTTGTCAGGTGTTGCTGGTGAAGTTCCACCAAAAGCACAAGAAATGTTAAATGTTTTGAAAGCAAATACAAATAGATTGATAAAATTATCTGATGATGTATTAGATATTGATAGTTTAGAATCAGGTAATATGAAATTCTATTTCGATAGTTATGATGTTGTAAGTTGTGCAAATATCGCAATTAATCAGCTTGAAGCATACGCAAAAGAAAAAGGTGTTTCTTTTGAAAAAGAATATGAATTTGAATCAAAAGTTCTTGTTACAGATTCAGTTAGATTTGTGCAATTATTAGATAAATTATTGGTAAATGCTATTAATTTCTCTGGTAGAGTAGAGTCTGATAAAAACGGAATTGTTACAGTGAAAATTAATAATGTTTCAGAAGGTATAAAATTCTCAATCATAAATAGAGGTAAAACAATTCCTAAAAATGTTAGAGATGGTATATTTGATAAATTCTTCCAAGTAGATACTTCAGACTCGAGAAAAAATGGCGGTGTTGGTTTAGGACTTGCTATTTCAAAAGAAATTGCAGACAAATTGAATGCAAAATTGAAAGTTTCTTCTGAACAAGAACAGACTATTTTTGAAGTGATTTTACCAAACGAAAGAGTTTTGTAATTTTTTAGATAAAAAGAGTGCGATTTTCAAATTTGAAAATCGCACTCTTTTGTTTTGTTAAGAAATTTTGTTTATCTGTAATTTTGGAATTGTAGTGGATAATCGTAGTTATCAGCATTTTCTCTTAGCATTTTTATTACGGCTTGCAAATCATCTTTATCTTTTCCTGAAACTCTCACTTGTTCACCTTGAATTGATGCTTGAACTTTGATTTTTGAAGCTTTAATATCAGATACAAGTTTTTTAGAAAGTTCTTGAGTTAAACCTTTTTTTAGATTGTAAACTCTTCTTACGTTACCACCCAAAGCATTTTCGATTGGTTGAGGGTCTAAAATTTTTATACTTAAATTTCTTTTTACCAATTTGCTTTGTAAAATATCATAGATGTTTCTAAGTTTCATTTCGTCACAAGTTGTGATAGTGATTGCTTTATCAGCTTCTAAATTTATTTCTGAATTTGAATCTTTTAGGTCAAATCTTGATGATACTTCACGTTTAACTTGATCAACTGCGTTTACAAGTTCTTGTTTGTCATATTCAGAAACAATATCAAAACTACATTCTTTTGCCATATAAACCTCCTTAAAATTTTGTTAAAATTATATCATAAACAAATTAATATAATTATTTTTTGTGTTATTATAATGAAATATAAAGGGGATTTATTATGATTACAGTAAAAGATGTAGAACATGTTGCAAAACTTGCAAGATTAGAATTAACAGAGGAAGAAAAAGAAAAGTTTACACGCCAATTAGGTGATGTTTTGAAATATGTGGAACAAATGAATGAAGTTGATACAACTGATGTAAAACCAATGGCTCATGCTTTTGACGTTGTAAATGTTATGCGTGAAGATAAAGTTGTATATGAACAAACTAAAGAAGAATTAATGAAAAATGCACCAGATGTTGAAGATGGATTTTTCAAAGTTCCTAAAATTAATTAGTTTTAATTTTGGTTTGGTTGGTTATTATTTAAAATTTTAATATGAGGGGTATGTTGTATTATGACAAAGTATATTTTTGTTAC
>JAKSUT010000220.1 GCA_024408705.1 bacterium
CGTTAATTAAAAATGTAGGAACAAAATAAACACCTGTGCGGGCATTTTTATTATGACATATTTATCACTTGTTTTCAATTCTGCTTATTAATTATTTACTTCTTTAATAAATGAGTTTATCCATTGAACTAGTGTCAAAAGGTCATATGGTTTTGGTAGGTATAAATCTGCACCAGTATTTAAAACTAGTTCTTTGTCGTGCAAAATTGAAGTTACTATTATTTTGGTATTAGAAAATCTGTTATCTTGTTTTAAACATTTGCAGATGTCTAGCCCAAGTAATGTTTCTATATCTCCTGCATCAATAATTATTACAGCAGGTGTTGTTTCAAAGGTAATATTTGAAGTTGCAAGTGTGCTTATAGTTTGTGTATTGTTTAGTGCTTCAACTTGATATCCTTGCAGTTCCATTGTTGTTGTTAATAAATATGATAGGGCTTGGTCGTCTTCTAATATCCAAATTTTATTGTTAAATTCTTTTTCTTGGATAGAATCGTTAGCTGACAGTTGAGGTCTGTCTATTGCATAGTTTGAATAACCTGTTTTAGCAAGGTTGTGAGTTTGTATTAATGCATTGCATACATCAATTGAATCTTTGTATTTCTTAAATTCGTTAGTTACAATTCCGATTGTTGTGTATACAAACTCAGAACGTCTGCCTGCTTTTTCATCACCTTGTAAAATAGTGTAACCTCTTTTGGCATCATTTTCTGAATAGAATTTTTTTGAAACACTATCGAAGGCGTAAGTTAAAAATGAGGCTAATTTTTCTGCATAAAATGGTGTTGTTATTATTAAAAATTCATTGTCTGATATGTGTCCAAAATAATCTTTTTTATCAATGGTTGAATTGATAATTGCGCAGTATGTTTGTATCAATTTGTCAGACGCTAATGTTGAATATAGCTCTTTATAAAATTCAAAATTTTGAATACTTACGTATAAACAAGCCCATTTATCATCTTTTGCAATTGTTCTTTTTAGTGCTTTAAGAGAATAAGTTTTTGTTGGAAGATTTGTTTTTAAGTTTATATTTGATTCAAATTCTCTTCTCAAATGTGCCATTATACGCATTTTAAATTCTTCAGAATTTATAGGTTCACTCAAAAAGTCGTCAGCCCCATTTTCTAAGGCTTTAATTCTATCTTCTGTTTCTGCTGATTTTGATATTGCAATAATAATTGGTCTTGTGTTGTATGTTAAAATTCTTATTTTTTTACAAAAATCAGCAAGTGGTTCTTCTATGCTATCTGAAACTATTACCAAGTCAGGCTCTGTTTTTTGGATTGTTTCAAAAGCTTTGTTTAGTTTGTTTGCTATTGTTACAGAGCAATCTAAACCTTCGATAATTTTTTTGTATTTTGTCGAAAGTTCTTTTCTTTTGTCGATTATCAAGGTTTGTTTTTCCAAAAAGATTACTCCTTAAATTGCTTTCCTGTTTGTTTTTCAATGTCTTCGCATGGCATCAAAACTTCAAATGTAGTTCCGTTTTCGCTACTTTCAAGGCTGATTTTTCCACCCATTTTATCGACAAGAGTTTTAGTAATGTATAAACCTAGTCCGCTTCCTTGAGCGCGTCTTGTGAGAGGGTTATCAAGTCTTGAAAATTTTGTGAATATTTTTTCAAAATCTTCTTTTG
>JAKSUT010000221.1 GCA_024408705.1 bacterium
TTTTAAGTTTTGAAATCTAAATTAGATGTAAAGCCTGATTATGTTGCAGGTCATAGCTTAGGTGAATATGGTGCTATGTATTCTGCTGGTGTTTTATCTTTTGAAAACACATTGAAATTAATCCAAAAAAGAGCAGATGCGATGTCAAATGTTCAAGGTGGAAGCATGGCTGCGGTTTTGAATTTAGATGAAGAAACTATTAAATCTGTTTTAAATTCGGTAAAAGGTTATGTTGCGATTGCTAATTATAATTCGCTTTCACAAATTGTTATTACAGGTGATGATGAGCCAGTTAAAGAGGCATGTGATAAGTTATTAGAAGCAGGTGCAAGAAGAGTTGTTCCATTAGCTGTTTCAGGTGCTTTTCACAGCTCAAAAATGCGTGCTGCAGCTGATGAATTTATGAAATTTGAAGAAACTGTTGAAATAAATAATGCAAAAATTCCAGTTGTAACAAATGTAGATGCAGATTTTACAGTAGATTCTGCTGATTTCAAATTTAAAATGCCTTTACAAATTTATTCAGCAGTAAAATGGACTCAATCTGTTCAAAATATGATTGATGCAGGTGTTGATACATTTGTTGAAATTGGTAATGGCACTGTTTTATCAGGTTTGATAAGAAAAATTGATAAATCTGTTAAAACATATAATGTTTATGATAAAAATTCATTGGAAGAATTTGTAGAAATATATAGTAAGGAGTTGGAAAACAATGTCAGATAAAAAAGTTGCTCTTGTAACAGGTGGTTCAAGAGGTATTGGTAGAGCATGTGCTATTGAGCTTGCTAATGCAGGTTTTGATGTTGCAATTAATTATGTAGGAAATGATGAAGCTGCAAATAGCACTGTTGAAGAATTAAAAAGTATAGGAAGTGATTCAGTTGCTTTTAAATTTGATGTTACAAATGAAGAAGCTGTCAATGAAGGTGTAAAACAGGTTATTGAAAAATACGGAAAAATTGACGTATTGGTAAATAATGCTGGTATTACAAGAGATGGTTTGTTTATGCGTATGAGTTCTGATAATTGGAATGCAGTTATAAATACGAACTTAAACAGTGCATATTATGTAACTCAACCTGTTATTAAATTAATGATGAAGCAACGTTTTGGTTCAATTGTAAATATGTCAAGCATTGTTGGTTTGTATGGAAACGCAGGTCAAGCAAATTATGCTGCTGCAAAAGCAGGTTTGATTGGATTTACAAAATCTTTGGCAAAAGAATTGGGCTCAAGAAATATCAGAGTAAATGCGGTAGCTCCTGGGTTTATTCAAACTGATATGACAAAAGATTTAAAACTAGATGGTGTTGAAGAACATGTTCCTCTACGTCGTTTAGGTTTGCCTGAAGATATTGCTAAAGCTGTTAAATTTTTGGCAGTTGATGCAACTTATGTTACAGGTCAAGTATTAGCAGTAGATGGTGGTTTGGTTGTCTAATTTAAAGAATTTTTACAATTATGTTAAGTTCTTGCAAATTTATCTTTAAATAGTATAATCAGATTTGTAAAAGATAGAAATTATAAAAAAAGGAAGAAAAAATGAGTACATTAGAAAAAGTTAAAAAAGTAGTAGTAGAACAATTAAGCGTTGATGAAGCATTAGTTACTCCAGAAGCTAGCTTTACTGGTGA
>JAKSUT010000222.1 GCA_024408705.1 bacterium
ATTGGAAAACCATTCCAAGATTTCCTTGTAAGATTTAATTTAAGACCGCTTAAAGTAGCCCCAAACCAAGAATATTTAGCATTACATAGAAGCGGTAAAAACATTGTAATCAATATTAATTGTAGCAAATGTACAATCGATAACGAAGAAAAATACATACTTATCATAAGAGATATTTCAAAAGAAAAAGAACTTGAAGTAGTAAAAAACAACTTCATTTCTATTGTTTCTCACGAATTAAGAACACCATTAACAGCTATTAAAGGCGCAATAGGTTTGCTTTCAAGTGGAATGTTATGCAATATCCCAGACAACGCACAAAACTTATTAAATATCGCAACTAGCAACATTACAAGATTAAATTCAATAATCAACGATATGTTAGATATCGAAAAAATCAAAGCTGGAAAAATGGATTTCCAATTTAAAGAATATGATGTTCAAACACTTGTTGATGAAGCTATAAAATTAAACGAAAATTATGCAATGCAAAATAACGTAAAAATTAAAGCAGGAAACAAAATTTTTGATGTAAAAATCAATGTTGATAATGGTAGATTTAATCAAATTTTGACAAATCTACTTTCGAATGCAGCAAAACACGCTACAAGCAACACTGATATTATTGTCGACACCGAAACAATAGGTAACAATGCAAGAATATCTGTTACAAACCAAGGTGAAGGTATTCCTGAAGATATTGGTAAAAAAGTTTTCGATAGTTTTTATCAAGTTGCAAACCAAATCAACAAAAAGAAAAAAGGTACTGGTTTAGGTTTGAACTTATGTAAATTCTTAACAGAACACATGGACGGACAAATCAATTATCATTCAACAATAGATGAAACAACTACTTTTTATATTGATTTTCCTATTGTAAAACCTATTGAAGAAAACAAAAATGTTCTTATCTTAGAAGATAACGACACCGTATCTGCTGTTTTATCACAAGCATTAAAAGAACTTGATTACAACATTACTATTGCAAAAACAATAAAAGAAGCAGAACAAAAACTATTTGAAGAAGATAACAAATTCAGCATTTGCTCATTTGATATCATTCTTCCTGACGGCAACGGTTTAGATCTTTTAGACAAACTTAAAAACACAAACAAATACAAAAATCTTCCTGTTTTAATCGTTTCTGTAAAAAAAGAAAATAAAGAAATAATTTCAAAATACAAAAATGTTGTATGGATAGAAAAAACATTAAACAAAATGGAATTGCAAGAAATCTTGCAAGCCACAGCAATTGAAAAGAACAAAGGCAAACTAAAAATATTATATGCAGAAGACGATTATGAACTAACTGCATTAGTAAAATCAATGCTGCAAGAAGAAGCCATTGTTGATATTTCCGCATCAAATGCAAACGCAATGGAAAAATTAAAAACAACAAAATACGATATTATAATTTTAGATTACACATTGTCAGACGGAACTTGTGAGCAATTATTTAAAGCCACAAAAGAGTTTCAACCAAATGCAAAAGTAATACTATTTACCGGTTCTGATTTTCCAGAATCATTAAGAGACTCTATTTCAAACGTATTGTTGAAAACAGATGTTTCAATAACAAATTTTGTAGATAAGATAAAAAAGGTGAAAAAAGAGACGTAAGATGAAAGAAT
>JAKSUT010000223.1 GCA_024408705.1 bacterium
TTTGCCTTTAGTCTTAGGTGCAGTTTGTTTTCTTTGTCGAGGTTTCTTTATTTCCTCAACTGCTGCTTCAGGCTGTGTTTTTGTTTTAGGCGGTGCTTGAGTTTTTTCTTTTACTGCAGGTTTCTCTTGCTTTTCTTTAACAACTTTAGCATCATCTTTATCTGTTTTCGCCTGAGTAGTTTTATCAGTATTATTTTTAGGTTCACTTTTTGCCTGTTCAGGTTTGTTTTCAGTAGCAGAGTTTACATCAGAAAAAGTTTCCTGCTCTTTCTGACTTTCAGCGTTTTTCTTTGCCTTTTTCTCTGCTGCTTTTTCTTTCACCTTATCTTTGGCTTTACTTGCACCCTTGCGAACAGCTTTTTCTGTGCCGACAGCAACAGTTTCACTACCTGTACGCATTGATTCCGTTACTTTATCAGTTGCATACTGTTCAGGTGATACATTATCCGCCTGATTGATATTTTCATTAACTGTGTCTTTTGTTTTGACACCGATATTTTTCATTCTGTCACCAATATTTATAGCGGTGTCGTGAACCTTAATATCTTTTACTACTTCACGAGTTTTTATTTTATCTTTCATTTGCACCTCCAATTATTGAGTAATAGTATAATAAGTGTTATAATACAACAAAATACTTCAAGGATTGATTATATGGTTTTATTTATAATAGGAAATGGTTTTGATATAGGCAATGGTATGAGAACCGGATATAAGCAGTTTTATCATTTTCTTAAAAACAATCATAATGACTTCTTCAATTCCGTCACATCTCTCTTTTTAGCTGAATTTGAAACAGACCGTCTTTGGTGCGAATTTGAAGAGTGCTTATCTGCTTTTACTCCTGAACATTTTATTGACAACAAATTAACTCCTCAAAAAACATCAGAAATTGTTTTAGACTTTCAAGAACTATTGTCCCTATATTTTAAAGAATGGATAGCCAATATTTCTTTACCTGACAACAAAGATTATAAATCCTTTACATCAGATTCACTTTTTATAAACTTCAATTACACTGATACTCTTGAAAAATTATATAATGTTCCTTGCAACAAGATACTACATATACACGGACAAGCAACTGAACCCAAAAGTCAGTTAATTATAGGGCATAGCAGCAAAACTACGATAGATGAGATGTGTGAATCATACGGAATAGTAAAGAACGGTAATCTGGAATGCACTGTTGAAGAATTTAATTACTTGATAGCAACAGAAATGATGCTATTTACTTTAAGAAAACCAACAGAAGAAATAATAAAAGAAAAACTGACTGATTTGGATTTTGATACAGTGTCTGAAATTGTTGTTTTAGGACATTCTTTGGGTATAGTTGATTGGCCGTACTTCAAATATATTAAAGAACATTTAACACAACCTATCCCTTGGATTTTTAGTGCCTATAGCGAAAGGGATAAAGACCAAATATTTACATTTGTCAAAGAGTTTCAAATACCCGACTATTCTATTGATTCTCTTCAAAACTTGATTTCCAAATATTCATTTAAATAACAATAAAGGGGCTGTGACGAAACGAAAAAGTTTCATCACAGCTCTTTTCTTGTTAAATTATGAGTTTTACAAACAAAAATGTTCAAAACTCATTAAAAAATCTTGAAGTT
>JAKSUT010000224.1 GCA_024408705.1 bacterium
CAAATCTAAAACTATTTACCGTTAACGATAGTTTTGAATTTTTTACCAGCTGAGAATGCTGGAACAGTTTTAGCAGCGATTTTGATTTCTTTACCAGTTTGAGGGTTTCTACCATTTCTAGCAGCTCTTTTACGTGGTTCGAAAGTACCAAAACCAACTAAAGTAACTTTTTTACCTTTAGCAACTGTTTTTTGAATTGTATCAACTAAAGCACCCAATACTTCTGAAGCATCTTTTTGAGTAACTTTTGCTTTTTTAGCGATTTCTTGTACTAATTCTTCTTTGTTCATAATTATAAACCCCTTTCTTATGTGTGTACAATGTCTATTATAAGTAAACTTTTTCAAAACGCAAGTTTCTTAACGAATTTTAATATTTAAATACTTTAAAAAATGTATTTTTAAGCTATAATATTAATATTAAAAGGGTTTTTTGATGGATATAAAGTATAAAATAGCTAAGTTAAGCAAGATTTTTAGAAAAAGGGAAAAATTAAAAAATAAAATTTATTTTTCTATAAGCTCAGAAGGCTTTGGTCACTCTTCTAGAGTCATGGCTATTGCGTCTGAATTAAAAAAAGGCGATTATTTAATCGGAACTTACGATTATGCGCTTAAAAGATTGCGTGAAAAAGGTTATACATGCCACGAAATTTCACAAGAACTTAAATTTGTAGGTCAAAATGGCGCTTTTGATGTTACAAAAACAATTTTGCAAAATCAAAGTTGGGTTATCAATTTTAACAAAATGGTTGATGAAGAAGTTGAAATCATCAAAAAATCAGGAGCATCATGTGTTGTTGCTGACGGTCGTATGATACCTGTTTTAGCAGCAGACAAACTAAAATTACCTTGCATAACTATCACAAACCAAAGTGCGTTTTATCCATTCTTTCAACAAGATAATTTTCTAGTAAAACTTTTAGGTGTGTCATTTGATTCTTGGATGGGCATGTATTTTTCTTCAACAGAAGAAATACTTATTCCAGACTTTGAGCCACCATACACAATCTGTTTACCAAATTTAAGCCACAACAGAAAAATAATGAAACGTACAAGATTTGTAGGGCCTTTGGTTGCTTTTAATGCAGATGATATTGTCCCTGCTAAAAAACCAAATGATAATCCTTATTTTGTAGTTTCACTAGGTGGTCATGCTTATAGAAGACCGTTGTTTGATTGCATAATTGAAGCTGCGAGAGAACTTCCAAATATAAATTTTTTAATTTTCACATTTTTTGAAACCGAAAATAAACCTGCAAACGTTGAAATAAAAGGAATGCTTCCAGATATTTATTCTTATCTAAAAGCAGCTGATTACATTATTGCACAAGCAGGACATTCAACGGCTATGGAAATACTTTCTTTCGGCAAACCATCAATTATTGTTCCAGATTTAAACCAAATTGAACAAGAAAATAACGCTTCAAGAATGGAAGAATTGGGTGTATCAGTAGTTTTAACCCAAGATAGACTTTCAAAAGACAATATGAAAGATTGTATACAAAAAGTAATGAATGATAATAAATTCAAGCAAAATGCTCAAGTTTTTGATACAATGGCTAAGGAAATGAATGCTAAGAAGAGAGTAGCTGAAATTTTAACAGATTATTCAATGAGGTTAC
>JAKSUT010000225.1 GCA_024408705.1 bacterium
TTCTTGAAGCTCAAACTACAAACAATATAGCAAAAATCACACCAGAAATGATGGACTCATTAAGATTTGCTATTGAAAACAGAGTTAACAAACTTGGGGTTTCAGAAACTGTTGTTCAACAAACAGGTGACAAACGTCTTTTAATTGAAATTCCAAACGTATCTGATTTATCAAAAGCTAAAGAATTTATCGGTGAAACTGCTGAATTAAAATTCATGAAAGAAGCTAATGCCGGAGTAGAAGATGGTAAATGGATTGAAACAGGTTTATCTGGTAATGATTTAAGCAGAGCAAACCTTGCAACTTCTGCAAATGGTCAATGGGTTGTTGAATTACAATTCAATGACAAAGGAACAAAAAAATTCGCTGATTTAACTACAAAACTTGTTGGTCAGCCAATGGCAATATATTTTAACGGAGAACTTCAATCTGCTCCTGTAATTAGAGAACCAATCATTGGTGGAAATGCTCAAATTTCAGGCGGAGATAATGGTTTTGAATATGAAGAAGCTAAAAAAATGGTTGATTTGCTAAACGCAGGTGCACTACCTGTTCCAGCAAAAATCATAGAAGAAAACACTGTAGGACCTACATTAGGTGCTGATAGTATCGCAAAATCAAAAATTGCAGGTATTATCGGTTTAGGTTTTGTAGCATTATTTATGTTGTTTTACTACAGATTACCAGGGTTAATCGCAGACATAGCACTTGTTTGTTATAGTACAATTCTTTTTGCACTATTCAAAACAATACCAGTAACACTTACTCTTGCAGGTATCGCTGGTTTCATTCTTTCAATCGGTATGGCAGTTGATGCAAACATTTTGATTTTTGAAAGAACAAAAGAAGAAATAAGAGCAGGAAGAACGTTATTTACGGCAATAAATGCAGGTTTTGATAGAGCATTTACAAGTATTTTTGACTCTAATATGTCTACTATCATCACTTGTATAATTCTTTATATGCTTGGAACAAGTGTTGTAAAAGGTTTCGCTTTAACACTTGCTTTAGGGGTAATTGTTTCAATGTTTTCAGCAATTACAATCACAAAAAACATTATGCACCTTGTATTTGGTACAGGGGAACTTAAATATCCACAATTATTTGGCTTGAATGCTAAAGAAATTGGAAAAGCACATGAAGTAAAAGAGACAAAGAAAGAAAATGCTAAATTTGGCGTTTTAGATTAATAAAAAGAGGTTACAACAATTATGGAAAATAAACATTTAATAAACATAGAAAAATACAAATTCTTATGGTTTTTCATATCATTCTTACTAATTATCCCTGGGGTAATTGCAATGATTTATTCTTGCATAACTTATGAAAATCATGCTCCACTAAAAATCGGTATTGATTATACTGGTGGTACAATTTTGCAATATTCAGTTGATAAAAACGTAGAAAACAATGACGTTGCAAAAATAAGAATTAATCTTGAAAAAAGTGGTATTGAAAACCCATTTATTCAAATCATTAATGTAAACAATGAAACACAAGCAAATTCAAAAATTAAATCAATTTTATCAATAAGAACTAAATTTATTGGTGAAAAAGATACAGCTGAATTAAACAAAGTTTCAAA
>JAKSUT010000226.1 GCA_024408705.1 bacterium
AAAATATTTATCAAACATATACTATATTGACGAAAATAATTATAGATATTATTATTATCAAGGAGTGCTTTGCCAACGCAAGAATGATTTTGAGCAAGCAAAATATAACTACAAAAAATGTTATAAAATAAATCCATATTGCAAAGAAGCAAAAGAAGCTTTGGATAATCTTTTAGCAAAAGAAGGATTAAACAATGAGTGAAAATATAAAAAAGAATATTTTAATAGTTGAAGACCATGAGTTAACAAGATTTGGATTAAAAACCACTTTTGAAGATGCTGAATTTGTTAATAATATTTATGAAGCAGAAAGTGCTGAAAAAAGTATCGAAATCATAAATAATAATCAAATTGACTTGGTTATTATGGATTTGGGTTTACCAAAAATGAATGGTATTGAAGCTACTAAAATAATTAAAACAAACAATAACGATATAAAAATTGTAATTTTAACTTCGCATAATCAAGAAAAAGAAGTTTTAGATAGCTTAAAAGCTGGAGCAAACGCATATTGTTCAAAAGAAATCAATCCATCAAGATTGATAGAAGTTGTAAGCTCTGTATTAGAAGGAGCCGCTTGGTTTGACCCATCTATTGCAGACATTGTTCTAAAAGCGACAACAGAAAATATTGATGTTGATATTCCAAACAAAAATGACTATAATTTAACTACTAGAGAAACTCAAATTCTAAAACTTATAACAATGGGTTATAGCAATAACGAAATTGCAAAAGAACTATTTGTAAGTATAAACACAACAAAAGCTCACGTTGCAAACATTTTACAAAAACTAGAAGTTGAAGACAGACTACAAGCAGCTTTAAAAGCACTTAAAAATAAAATAGTATAGGTTTTAATATGGCACAAATAGCAAAAATTCTTATAGTTGATGATAATCCAAAATTTTTACAAGATGCACTTCCAATGTATGGATATGAAGTTATTGTTGCTTCTGACGGACTTCAAGCACTAAAAATTTTATCAAAAACTGATATGAAAAAAGATCCAATAGATTTGGTATTACTAGATGTTATGATGCCTAATATGAATGGTTGGGATACGCTAAAAGCAATTAGAAACAGCGACAAAACAAAATATCTTCCAATCATCATGCTAACAGCCGTAAACGAAGAACAAAAAATGGTTTCAGGACTAAAAATCGGCGCAGATGATTATGTGGTAAAACCATTTATACTTCCAAATCTTTTGGCTAGAATTGAAGCAGTTTTACGCCGTTCAACTTGGCAAAAAGAATCTGCTCACACACAAGATTTAACTTTTTGTTCTGACGAACCTGTTGAATCTCTTACAACAAGAGAAATTGAAGTGCTTACTTTGGTTGCAAAAGGTGCAAACAACCAAACTATTGCTGAAGAACTTTTTGTTAAAGAAGTTACAGTAAAAACTCATTTAAATAGTATTTTCAAAAAACTAAAAGTTTCAAACAGAACACAAGCAGTTTTATTAGCAATGCAAATGAACTTGATTAAACAATAAAAGGAGAATTAAAAAGATGAGCGAATATACAAAAGAAGAACTTTATGATTTGATAAAAAATTCCCCTGATG
>JAKSUT010000227.1 GCA_024408705.1 bacterium
ATTTCTAAATCTTCTTGAATATCAGCTTCTGATTGATTTTCTGCTTCTGTTCTGATAATTATACCAACACCAACAGGTTTCAAAAGACTTACTATTGATTTTAATCTTGCTCTTTCTTTTGAATTTTCAATCTTTTTACTTACGTTAATACCTGTTTCATTTGGCATTAAAACCAAAAATCTACCCGGTAAACTAATTTCTGTTGTAACTCTTGGACCTTTGTGTCCTGTTGGTTCTTTTGTAACTTGAACAACTAATTTTTGTTTTGGAGAAAGTTTATCTTTCAACGCACCTTTTCCAATAACATCTTGTGTATGCAAGAAACCCATTTTATCTGAGCCAACATTTACAAATGCAGCTTCAATACTTGGTAAAATGTTTTCAACTGTTGCAAGATAAATATCTCCTAAAAGAATATCACCTCTTGTAACATAAAATTCTTGAACCTTTTTGCCTTCCATAATGGCAGCGATATTATCACGTTCAGCGATAATAATTTTCTTTTCATTGTTTTCCATAAAATCCTTTGCTTTCTGCTTTCAGAAACTATCTTACTCGCAATACTCAACTTTTAAATAACATTTCCATCTACGTCAAAAAATCTTGTACGTTTGATGTCTAATAACATATCAGGAGCAACGATTTTCATTAAATCATCAACTCTGACAGACGGAATTTCACTTCCTTGACCGCTTTTTAAAACTATGAACAAACTTTCATCTTTAAATTCAAATGATTTTATCGATTGCTTAACGTTTGTTGTTTTCAAAAGACCTTTTTTGTTTTTCTTCGTCATTAATATTTCATCAGAAGATAAAACTTTGTTCACATTATATAATAAACTATCAAAATTGTGAAGAGCATCATCAAAAAGTTTTACTCTGTATTCTGCCCAACAAGCAATATTATCAATAGCTTTGACACTTCGTTCAATTTGTTTAACTTCTAAAATCTTACATCCTTCAGGAACAACTGACTCTAACTTTAGTTTAACTTCTTGCGCATCAATTTGCTCTGTAAGTTCAATATCAGCCATTTCACAATCACTTTCTAAAAACAAAGGAAGCGCTACACCCAAAGACACTTTCATTGTTGGGTTAAAACCTTGAGAAAATGCTATTGGAAGTCCTGTTCTTGCAAGTGCCTTCAAAAATGTATTTTGCCAATCAAGATGTGAAAAATATCTCAAAAGTCCATATTTTGTATGTTTAATTCTGTATTTGAAATTAATAATATTTTTTTGATGTTCGTCTTTTTTTACAGGCTCAATTTTTGCATCTGTAATATATCTTTTTGCCATTACTTTTTGCGTTTTTAAATTTTTGCAAACACCACAATTCACGCAACCAGTCTGACAAGACGGATTAGTTTTGCTATTCAAAGCGTCATTATATTCTGAAATCAACCAAGATTTATCAAGTCCGGTTTCGATTATTTCCCAAGGTAGAACTTCTTCTGTTGAATATTCTTTTTGTGCTAATTCTGACAAAGAAATTCCCATTTCTTTTGCTGTTTCATGCCAGATTTCTTCATTAAAATA
>JAKSUT010000023.1 GCA_024408705.1 bacterium
TTAAAAAAGATTTAGAAGAAGAAGTAAAAATGAAAAAACTTGTTGGACTTCTTTCTAACATCAATATAACTGAATCTGATGCTAAAAAATTCTACAAAGAAAATCCATCACAATTCAAATATCCAGACAAAGTTAGAGCTTCACACATTTTGATTTCAGCTAACCCTGAAGAAATCAAAGCAACTATAACTGCAAAAAATAAAAACATTTCACAAGAAGATTTAACAAATGAAGTAAATAAAGAATTACAGGCAAAAAAAGCAAAGGCAGAAAAATTGCTTGCAGAAGTCAAAAAAAATCCGAATGAATTTGCAAAAATCGCAAAAGATAACTCTGATGACGTAACAAGTGCAAAACAAGGTGGAGATTTAGGTTACTTCGGACGTAACGAAATGGTTGATGCATTCGCAAAAGTTGCTTTCTCAATCAAACCTAACACTGTAAGTTCTCTTGTACAAACACCATACGGTTATCATATCATTATGGTAAAAGACAGAAAAGCAGCAGGAACAGAACCTTATGCAAAAGTTAAAGACAGTATCATCGCATATTTGACAAACCAAGAACAAATTAAAGTTCTTGAAAATCTAATCGATACATTAAAATCAAAAGCTAAAATTGAATATGTAAACGATGAATACAACCCAGAAAAAATTCAAGAAGCACTTAAAAAACATGCAAAAAGCGACCCAACAGTAAAAGAGGAACTTGAACCTGCATCAACAAGTGCAACTCCAGCTCCAGCAAAAAGAAAATAACAACTAAAAATAAAAACAAAAGGCGAAAATTCGATTTCGAATTTTCGCCTTTTTAATAATAAATGAAGTAGCCCATAAGCCGAGTTCTGTTTTAGATAATCATCTATCTGGGATTTTGATTACTCAAAACCACTAGCGATTTTTTAGGTAACGACGGACAGCCTTAAATACCAATTCAATCTTGCATTCAATCGGGGGTTGCCTAGCCAAGTTTTCTCAAACTTGCTGGTGAAGCTCTTAACTCACCGTTGCACCATCGCCTGTGCGAAATTCGCCATCGGCAGTATAATTTCTGTGGTCCTATCCACCAGCTCACGCTGTCTGGAGTTTCTCCAGCGACCTGTCCTTGAATGCCCGGACTTTCCTCACTTTGAGAAATTTCAAAGCGCGATTATCCGACTACTTCATTACATACTTTAACACAAAATTTTATTATTCACTATGTTTGTGTTAAATTCGTTATATAAACAGAGAAAAAAGGGATTTAAAAATGACAATTATTGATAATTTACCTACTGTATATGATGCAAAAACTACAGAAGAAGAAATGTATAAATTCTGGGAAGAAAATGAATACTTTAAAGCTGACAACAAAAGCAATAAACCTTCATTTTCAATGGTAATTCCACCTCCAAACGTAACTGGTGTTTTACATATGGGACACGCGTTAGATGAAACACTACAAGATATCCTAACTCGTTATCACAGAATGGCTGGTTACGAAGCTCTTTGGTTACCAGGAACAGACCATGCTGGAATTGCAACACAAAACGTGGTAGAAAAACAATTACGTCAAGAAGGTAAATCTCGTTTTGACCTTGGAAGAGAAAAGTTTTTAGAAAAAACTTGGGAATGGGCAAACGCTCACAAATCTGCAATTCTTGACCAATGTAAAAGATTAGGTGCTTCTTTTGACCGTTCAAGAGAAAGATTTACTTTCGACGAAGGTTGTTCAGAAGCTGTAAAAGAAGTATTCATCAAATTATACGAAAAAGGACTTATTTACAAAGGTGCATATATCGTAAACTGGTGTCCAAGATGCCAAAGTGCAATTTCAGACGTTGAAACTGAATACGAAACAGAAGATGGTAATTTGTGGGAAATATCATACCCATTCAAGAATGAAGCCGGTGCAATCGTAATTGCAACAACTAGACCAGAAACAATGTTTGGTGATGTGGCTATTGCCGTAAACCCAACAGATTACAAATACAAAGATTTAATTGGAAAAACAGTATGTATGCCTTTAACAGGTAGAGAAATTCCAATTATTGCAGACGAATATGTTGATAAAACATTTGGTACAGGTGCTTTAAAAATCACTCCTGCACACGACCCTAACGACTTTGAAGTCGGCAAACGTCACAACTTGAAACCAATTTGGGTTATCGATGGCGAAGGTAAAATGAAATCTTGTCCTGAAGTTCCACCAGAAATTCAAGGTTTAACAAGAGAAGAAGCAAGAATTAAAACTGTTGAAATGCTAGAAGTTCAACAAGCTTTGGTAAAAATCACTCCTCACACTCACAATGTTGGAAAATGCCAAAGATGTCATACAACAATCGAGCCATTACTTTCTGAACAATGGTTTGTAAAAATGGAACCACTTGCAAAAGAAGCAATCGCAGCTGTAAAAGATGGAAGAATAAAATTCATTCCTGAAAGATGGGAAAAGAACTACTTAGGTTGGATGGAAAACATCAGAGATTGGTGTATTTCACGTCAATTATGGTGGGGACATCAAATTCCTGCATACTATCACAACGAAACAGGTGAAATGGTTGTAGCCAAAGAAAACCCTGATCCAGAACATTACACTCAAGATCCTGACGTACTTGATACTTGGTTTTCATCAGGTTTGTGGCCATTCTCTACAATGGGCTTCCCAAATAAAGAAACAGAAGATTTCAAAAAATTCTACCCAACAAGCGTGCTTGTAACAGGTTTTGATATTATCTTCTTCTGGGTTGCTAGAATGATTACAATGGGCTTAGAATTTACAGGAAAAGCACCATTCTCAACAGTTTATATCCACGGACTTATAAGAGATGAAAAAGGTCAAAAAATGTCAAAATCTAAAGGAAACACAATTGACCCTGTTAAAATCATTGACAAATATGGCTGTGATGCTCTTCGTTTCACAATGACATCACTTTGCACATACGGTGGACAAGACATTAAAGTTAGCGATGAAAAATTTGAATACGGAAGAAACTTTGCAAACAAGATTTGGAACGCATCAAGATTTGTACTTATGAACCTTGATGGAATTGACAATAAACCTATCGACTTTGCAAATATTACACTTGCTGACAAATGGATTTTAGACAGATTAAACACAGTTGCAAAAGAAGTTAATGAAAATATCAAAAACTATCGTATCGGTGAAATCGCACACATTTTATACGATTTCTTCTGGAACGAATATTGTGACTGGTATGTTGAAATTGCAAAAATTCAACTTCAAGATGCTAACATAAAAGCAAACACTCAAAGAGTTATGAAATATGTTCTTGATATGGCATTGAGATTATTACATCCAATTATGCCTCACATCACAGAAAAAATATATTCACTAATTCCAAACAAAGATTTCCCTGCAATCATCAGAGCAGATTATCCTAAGTTTGAAGACAAATTAGTATTCACAAAGGAAAACAAAGAAATGGAACTTGTTATTGAAACAATTAAATCATTAAGAAATGTCCGTCAAAGTTTCAATATCTCTCCATCAATAAAAGTCAATATTGTTATTTCTGGAAAAGATGCAGAAACTCTTTACAACAACGATGTTATTTCATATCTAAAAAGACTTGCAAGAGTTGAAAACGCTTCATTTGCAAATTCTAATGAAGCACCTAAGAAATCTGCAACAACAGTTGTTGGCGATTACAAAATAATTGTTCCATTGGAAGATTTGATTGATTTGAAAGCAGAAATTGAAAGACAAAACAAAAAACTTGAAAAATTAAACAAAGAAAAAGCAGGCTTGATGGCTAGATTAAATAACGATAAATTCTTATCTAACGCAAGACCAGAAGTTATCGAAGAAACAAGAGCCAAAGCCGACGAACTTACAAAACAAGAAAACACAATTGAAGAACTAATAAAAAGCCTATCATAATGATAGGCTTTTTGCTTATATTTAATCTATATTTCAAATTAGTAAATAATTTCTTCTACTTTTGCTTTCTTTATAGCATCTAATGCACTTTGTAAATGTTTAACTGTCATTTTTTCATTTTCGCCTTTTTTATATTCAAGCATAAATGTAGATTGAGCATCATCAACGAATTGATCAAGTTTTCTAAAAGAGAAACCTTCATTTTCTAAGTCTTGAGCAAACTTTTCAATTTCTTTTTCATTATTTTTTAACATATCTTCTGCACCAGGAACTTTTTTCAATTTTGAAACAATTGCATTTTTCAAACATTTTTTATCTGGTAATGGAACATTAATTACAGTTTTAAATCTATCAGTTGAAGCCTTATCCAAAGTTGCACCGTTGCTTGCCATTGCATTAGGATTCATATTTGTTGTACCGATAATGATAATATTTTTTTCTTTTTTCATATCTTCCAATACATTCAACATTTTACTTCTAACTTCTGCAGTATTCTTTGTTGCTTGAGGGTCAACTTTAATCAAAGCATCAATTTCGTTGAAAGTAACGATATGTTTTACATCTGGATTTTTTCTAGCAGTATTTATTATAGCATCTGCTTCATCTCTAATATTTTTTGAAGCTTGACCAACATAAGGTGAAGCAATTTTTGAGAAATCAATTTCAGTATAATTTGCATCTAATGATTTTGCAGCAACTTTTGCAAAGAATGATTTACCTGTACCAGGACCACCAAATAACAAGAAACTGTTTGCACCTTTTGGAGAACCTGCAGCAACTTTTGCTTCTTCTGAAACATCTGCCATATTAATAAGTTTATTCAAGCCATCTAAAGATGCTTGACTCATTGTATCTTTAACACCTTTTACATCAGGTATATCATCACCCATTTTTGTAAATAATTTTGCACCATTGTTTTTCATTCTTCTTGCCACAACTGCTGGTTTTAATATTGAATAAGCAATAGCTGTTGAAGCCGCAATACCAACTACTGAAGCAACTGTTGATAATGATGGCTTTTTAAGATATAAACTTGTTTTTTTACGTTGAGGGTATTGTTGATATCTATCTCTATCTTGAGGAGTTGTTTGACGATATTGTCCTTGTTCTGGATATTGAGAACGTTGTTGATATTGTTGTGGATATGCAACTCTTCTTTGTGTTTGTTGATTATATCTACTATCTGAGTTAGAAATACCTTGTACCATAAAAATATACCTACACTATAAATCTACACATGATAATAAAGTATTTCTATTCTAAAAAATTGACTTTTTTAAAATAAAATATTACAAGATGTTAACAAAGAAAAACATTACAAAGTTAAACCAAAGATACAGGAAGGTTTAAGAAATTGATATAATTATTTTTGTTTTGTTCATTATTAATCATGTTAGAATCAAAATTTTTCGCGTGAAAATTTTTCTTCACAACATCTGCATCTTCTTCTTGTTGTTTTTCAACAACAGTTTTGCTTTTGCGAAAATCTTCTATAAAAGAATCAATATCTTCTTGTTCTTGTTTTAAAATTTTTTCAAATGATATATCAGTAGATGAAACTAAGACACCTACTTCTTTATCATCTTGTTGTTTTATATTTTTTACAGGAGCATCTATTAAATTTTTAGTATTTAAAGCATTATTTGTATCTTGTGGTTGAAGTTTGTCTGTTTTAATATTTTCAACATTATCATCTTGTTCTTCAATTTTTTCTTCTTCTAAGATTTCTGCATTATCTTCTTCTATATTTTCTTCTAATTTTTCTTTTGTTATTTCTTTCATTTCTTCAAAAATCATTTGATCTGCATGACGAGCAACAGCCTTATCTTGAGCTGAAGGACTAGCAGGAGCTAAAGCAGCATTTTTTACGTTTCTTGCAATTTGTATATTTTCTTTGTGATTTGAGCCCATTTGATAACTGATATTTACTTCGCCAGCAACTGCATATTTATTACCATCTGGACCTTTTTCATATTCAAAACTTGCAGCAGAAGCACTTACACCTGAACCTGCAGCTGCAATATGAGCTTGTTCATGTGCTCTAACTTCTGCATCAATAGATTTTAATTGAGCAACAACTTGTTTTTCTTTTGAAGAAAGTTCTGCATCTTTTACTTGCTTTGTATTATCTTTATTTTCTTCAACTGGTTTTTCAGCTTGATTTTGTTCTTCTCTTTTTTCACTAGGCAAAGTCAAACCATTGTTTTTTTCTTCTGGCTTTTGACCTAGCAATTTTGGAGAATAAGCAGAAGCCATATTACCCAAAGTTTCGCTATCTTCTTCTTTTTCAGCCATCATCTTATCAACTAATGCAAAATCCCCTTTTTTGTCAGCATCAGAAATTTTATTTGCTTTATCAGAAATCAATACAACATCTTCAATATCTTTTTCTTCTTTTTGAGATTTTTGAGCAGGCAAAAACGCTCCATTTTCATCAACTTTGTGAACTGGAGCAAATGTTGAAACCCCTTGGGCTGCCATGCCTGCAACGGGCTGATATTGTTGTACTATTTCTGATATTGACATATATACAATTATAACTCCTCACATAACCGTTTTCAATTGTCAAAAGCACACTACAAACAAAACTCACTAATATCGTGAGTTTTAGCCGTTACAAAATTAACAATAATTATATACAAAATTAATTTCTTTTATATTCGTAAGAATTAGGATTTGTTCTAACTGGAGTTAATTTTTTATTGTTTTTTACAATTAATAAAACAGCATTAAAAAAACCATCATTATCAACAGAGTCGGTAATATAATTTGAATTATCTTTAACACTTTGTTGAGCATTATCAACTGCTACTGCAAGTCCACCTTGAGATGCAACTAAACTTAGCATACTTATATCATTTTCAGAATCACCAAATACTGCAACTTGTCTTAAAGGAATATTTAATTTTGAAGTAATATATTTAATCGCATTTCCCTTAGAAGTTTCTTTGCTCAAAAAGTCAATAAAAGTTGGAGAAGAATTAACAATACTATAATTAGGGAATTTTTCTTTTAAATCTTTTTGCAATTTCAATAATAAATTTAAATCAGCATTATACAAACCAATTTTTACGGCATTAAAATTATCACCAATTTCTTCTGTTGATTTTATAACTACATACTCATCAAAAGAAAATGGTAATGTTATTTGTTTAAAAACAAAGACTTTTCCATTTGCATGAATAAAAGGAAATACATCTGAATTATTTTTCTTATTAAAATTTTCAACTTCTTTTAATACATCATCTAATACACTCTTACTAAATCCACCTATTGGAACAAATGCACCATGCGGAGTTAAAATTTCTGCACCTTGATTTCCTACAATATAAGATTTTTTCAAACCTAAAGAATCTGCTATCTGTTTAATTTCATACAAAGTGCGACCGGAAATTAAAACAAAATTAATATTTGAATCTTCTAATATTTTTGCAGCATCAATAACACTTGAAGGAATATACCCATCATTACCAGAACCAAACGGAATTAATGTTCCATCAATATCGGCAAATACATAATTAATTTTATATGCATGAGAACTTATATCAATTTTTTTTACAACATTATTAACAGCATCTTCATTGACAGACACTTTTTTATGTTTATGTCTAAAACTTTTTGCTTGAGCAACTTCAAAATTTGCAGAATTGAAAATATTAAATAAAAACAAAAAAATTAAAAAATATAATATTCTTTTAGCCATAATAAATCAAACTCCGAGACTCTTTGCACAAATATTATTATATAACAAGTAATTTTTTTAAACTATGTAAAGAGATATTAATATTTTTTTAAAAAAATAGCAAATTTTAAGTGCAACTAAATTTAATTAATATATAAAGAAAATAAGGTGAATCATGATTAATTTTGCAAAATTTCAAACTTTTAGTGGTCAAAAAGAACAAAAACCGATGAAAAACTCAACAGAGTTTAGTAGCCCTAAAGATGCTATTTATAAGTCTTCTGCTAAAAACAGAATCAAAGCAAAAACTTATAACGCATCTCAAATCCCTAGTTATGTTGAACGTGGACTAAAAGGCGATCCTGACTCAAACTTCCACGAATTCATGACCATTTCAAAAGTTCCATATTTCATAGGTGGTCCTGGTTTAGTTGCAACTATCTTAGCTGGTAGCAACGTATTTGATATAAAAGCAAATAATGCAGCAAAAATTAACGGCAAAGGCATGGCTTTAGGTTGTCTTTGCTATTACCTTATGACAGCAGTTGCAAAAGCTTGTGTTGATGCTCCTGTAAAATTATTCAGAGGTATTGATCTTAACCAAAAAATCAGTACAAATTCATTTAACAAACCTTATGACGAAGAAGGTCATTCTCAATACAGAAAAGAATATCACAACTTATATGAAAGCTCTAAATTCATTAGATGGAATTTAACAAACCCTAATGAACCTCAATACGAATATAACAAAATAGCTCAAAAAATGGGTATTCCTGAAGACGCAGCAGACAAAGATAGCATTATGCGTCCAATTATTTCAACAACAATCAAAAGAGCAAATGCTTGGAAATATCTAATCGGTGCATTTGGTGTAATGCTTGGTGTTGGATTTGGAAACCAACAAGCATTAAAAGAAAACTTTATGACTGGAGCTATTGCAGATATCAAAAATAACAAATCTATAAAAAATATAGCCCAAAACGCAAAAATCAAAGTTGCAAAACCAATCGCAGAAGCATTCAAATCATTATGGAAAGGTTCAGATTCTTTAGGTTCTAAAATAACTGGAAAATTTGCAATCTTAGGTTTTGCAGCAAGTGTACTTCTAGCAAATATATCAATTTTGAATAATTCAAAATATGTAGCTGACAAGGAGGCAAAATAAATGACAGAAATTACTGCTCCTTCTATTAGACAACAAACAATTACTGTTGGAAAACCAACCGGTAAATTGGTTAAGAAAAACCCTGTAAACTCAACAGTAAATTTTGTTAAACAAGGTAAATATCTTACTGATGCAATCAATGGCAAAGGTGATGATTACACAGTTGGCAAAATAAATGATTTAACAACAAGACTTGGCAGCTTAGGTATCGCAGCAATATTATCTTCAATAACAAAAAACCCTGTAGCTAAGGGAATGGAATTCGTTGGATTCGCATCATTCTTCACTTCAATGGCATTATGGCCAAAATTAATTTCAAGTGCTATAAAAGCAAAAGCTGGTTTTGATGTAAATCAAGAATATGTAGATAGCTACGGCAGACAAAAAAGATTTTTCGAAGATCCACAATATCTTCCTTGGGATTTGTGGAGCTCAAAAGAAATAGATAAAATTGGCGACAAATTACACGTTTCAAAAGATATTCCAAACAGAAGCGACGAAACTAAGAAAAAAATGAAACAAATCGCTACTCAATCAAACACTTTATGGATGATGACAGCAGGTTTTGCAACTCCATTAATGGCAAGTTTGATGGGCAACTACGCAAGCAAATATGCAGAAAAACTTACTGAAGCTACAAGAGTTCAAAAAGCTATTAATAAAACAAACATCAAAGATTTCACTAAAGCTGATGATGATGTTGCACTTACATTTAAACAAGACTTAGAAAATATCTTCATTAAAACTCCTGCTAAATTATTTGGCTTGACTAAAAAAGCAGAAAACAAAGATATTAAACAAACATTAATAGATTTAGATGCAGCTTATGATTCAATTTTTGGTAAATCAAATGATTCTGCTTATGAATTCAAAAAAGCTACATTGTTATACGACAATGTTATAAATAACGAAAAATTAGTTAATTATGATGAAAGACTTGGCTTAAACATCATCAAAGATGAAAACGGAAATATCGTTAGAAAAATTAAAACTAAAAATGCAGATGGTATTTCAATGTTTGGTGATAAATGGAAAACAATTCCAAACAAAATGGCTGACATTTTAGGAATTTCACCAAAAGAATTCAAAACAATTACAAACAACATTAACAACGCAACAAAAGGCGAAGAAAAAGATTTAAGCAGCGAAATTGCAGAATCTTTAATCAAAAAGTTCGCAGGTAAAGAAAACAAAAAAGCATTAGACAAAGCATTAAAAGATATTGATACAACACTAGAACCATCTATTATTGAACTTAACAAAGCAGCAAAAAGTTTGGGGGATGGTATTGAAAGTGCAATAAACGCATTACAAGATGGCGATGAAATTAAAGAATTCATTGCAAAAGCACAAAAAACAAGACTTGATAACAAAGTTATAAATACTAAAGTATCTTGGTACTCACCTGTTAGAATTTTAGACATCATCGCAAAACATAGTGATGAAGAAATGACAGATGCAACAAGAGCAGCACTTAAATCTGAATTATCTGATTACATCAGTGGTGTAACTCCACATCACATACATAATGATTTTGATGATATAATAAAAGGAGAGTTTCCTGCTCAATTAGCAAGATACAATGCTGGTATTAAAAAATTCTTTGGAAACGGTACTCTTTCTGAAGCAACAAAAAACATGCTTAAAGAAGATTCAAGTTTAGCAAAAGATATTGAAGCTACAGGCAAAGATCTTACTAAGAAATTCATCAATGTTTCAACAAATAAAAGCGAACACTTCAACGACATTTGTGAATGGTTAGGAAAAACTCCAGAAAACTTCATTAAAGATGCAGCTAAACAAAATGGAATCTACAGAGGATGGTTGAAGAAAGCTGCTGGAGCATTTGCTATACTAACAGGTATTACACTGTTCGCAATCACACAATTTGGAAAAACAAACAAATATAATCCTAATATCGAAAAACAAAACTAGACTTAAATTCAAGGAGTTATGAAAATTATGCAAATTCAAAACAACAACAATTTGTTTAATAAGATAAGCCAAAAAGATGTAGCTATGGGTGCTACTCAAAAAGCTGGCGAAGAAGCTCAAGAATCGGCTAAACCTCAATACGAAAATGAAGTGGTTACAAGTGATGTTGTATCTGCTTATTTCAACGTAAAAAAAGCAGAAAATAAACAAACTCCTCAATACGAAAACAATTTAAGAACTAAATTTCAAGAAAATAAAGCAGTAATTTATGCTCTAATTCCAAGAACATTTAATGCTCAAGACAAAGATGGTAACGAATTAATAGGCGCAAACGAACAAAAAGGAACATTCCTAAACGCAATCGACAGACTTGACGAATTAAAAAGTTATGGAGTAAATGCTCTTCACATTCTTCCATGCTACGAGCCAAATACAGAACAAGCAATGGGAACAGCAGGTTCTATTTATTCAGTAGCAGACTTTTTACAACTTGATTCTCATCTTGATGACAAAGCTGACCCAAGAACTGTTGATGAAGAATTTAAACAATTTACAGACGAATGTCATAAAAGAGGTATCAGCGTAATGATTGATATCCCAGGTTGTGCAGGTATCGAATTATACAATGACAGACCTGAATTAATGGCTAAAAACCCAGACGGAACTCCAAAAATTCCTCAAGGATGGCAAGATATCAGAATGTTTGAAGTTTGGGAAGACAAAGATAAACAAAAATTAAACCAAGCCCTAGTTGATTATCACAAACAAATCGTTGATAAATACATGGATTTGGGTGTTGATGGTTTTAGGGTTGACGTTGCAAGATCAAAACCTACAAAATTCTGGGTAGATGTAATTTCACATGCCAGAGCTAAAAATCCTGAATGTGCATTTTTAGCAGAAAGCTACACTTATGAAGATGCTTCTCCAATGGCAAACGTAGCAGCAGATAGACCAGAGGACTTACTAAAAGCAGGTTTTGATTCATACTATGGACAATATCACATTTTCCATGAATGGCCAACTGCACAAGAATTTCATGACAACATGATTTTAAATTTAGAAATGTCTAAAAATTTACCAGGAGCAAAATCTCTAATCGGTTCATTTGCAACTCACGATGACAAGAGTCCAATGACACACGGTGGTGCTGATTATTGTAACCTTACAACAGGTTTACAAGAAACATTACCAATGACAAATCCTTACTTTGTTTCAGGTTTTGAAACTGGTGATGAATATAAATATGACTACACACACAAAACAAATATCGCAATGCCTCTAAATGCAGAAACAAGAGACAAATTAAACAAAGCATTTAGCGAATTTGATAAAGTATCAAATAAAGACTTGAATGTATTTATTACTGATACAAAAACAAACACAGACTGCAACAAATTCACAGCACACGCAAGTCAAATCGACATCTTTAATGCTTCAACAAAACCTCAAGGTGATCACCCTGAAATTGGAACATTCATGACAGATATGGCAAAAATCAGAGAAAAATATGAAGATGTAATTACAAAAGGTTCTTACATTCCTCTACAAACAACAAACAAACAAGATAAAGTTATTGCTTACGCAAGACACCTAAACGGAAAAACTTTATTAATCATTGCAAATAAAGATACAAATGGCACTCAATCAGCAAATATCAATATTAAAGGATTAAAAGCAGAGCAACAAATGGTTGATATAGCACCTAAAAATGCTGGTGACGCAACTGTAGAATCAAAAGAAGATAACATTTCTGTAAAACTTTCACCTGCAAAATTCATGATGTTTGAAATTGATACTCCAGACATTGAAAAAAGTGGCGTAAAAGTTTACAAACAACAAAATATTTAATATAAAAAAACAGTTAAAAAATCGTTACAAACCTCAAAAATTAAGCAAAAATTTTTGAGGTTTTTCGTTTATTTATATATACGTACAATTATGGGATAAAAGTGCATGGACAAAATCAATTTTTCTACTTCAATGAGACCCAAAATAGCATTTAAAGGTCATTCACTAGTAACAAACCCTAATGGTAAAAAAGAATATCAATTCTATTTACCAACAACTCAAGACGTAAAACCAGAAGTAGTAATTTTTGATAAAGATGGCAAAAAGACTGATGTTTCAGATAAATTAACAAAACATGAAAACACAACTATCCCTGTTTGGAGTTTACCTGTTTCTGAAACAAAAGGTCAAACTGTTGGCTATGTTTTCAACACATCAGATGGCAAAAAAATACATGACAAAACAAGATACACTCTTGATGGTCAATACAATGAAGCAATAAAATCAGATCGTGCGACTCACGAAATGGGCAAGCAAATGTATCACTTGATGCCTGATAGTTTTGCTAGAAAAGATGGCATCTTAAAAGATGAAAACGGAAAAGAAGTAGAAAGAAACCACGTTAATAAATTTGGTGGAAAAATTGAAGATATAGAAGCAAAACTTCCTGAAATAAAAGAATTGGGTGCAAAGAAAATTATCAGTACTCCAATTTATGGTAATGACACATTATCAAATCATGGTTACTGGACACAAAACCCATATCAAATCACTTCAACACTTGGTGATATAAACAGTTTCAAAAAATTACAAACTAGTTTATTCAAAAACGGTTTAGGCTTCGTAGCAGATGGTGCATTTGCAAACGAAGGTTTAAACGGTATTCATATGCAAGACCTAATCAGATGGGGTGAACAATCTCCATATATGAATTGGTTTGACACAAAAGATTTCGATTCTTACGGCTTTAAATTCGGTGTTTTACCTCCAAAAGGTAGCGAAGCAGAAAAACACTATGATTTCAAACTTATAAATAGCCCTGTAGTTTATAAATTTAACGAAGATGGAACACCAGTAAAAGACTTTGGAAAAGCAAATCCAAACTACAAACCATCTGAAGCAACTTATGTTCAATTATTTGACAGAAGATTGATGGATAAAAACTACATCAACACAGAAGACAAAGCAACAGAATACACTAAAAAACAAACAAACAATACATACGACATCAAAAACTATAAAGACAGCGTTCAATTATTAACTTTCCAAGTATCTCCTAATACTGCAAAAAACAAAGTTAAAGAATTGGCAAAATTTGATGTAAAAGAAGCTCCTGAAACTCATTCTCCATTTAGAAACAAAATGAAAGAATGGGATAATTTTGCATTTAATACAGTTGATAAAGATGCAACAATCAGAAACTGGACAGGTAAAAAAGATATCGTTGCATTGAATTACAGAAACCAAGATGTTCAAAATTACATCATCAACACAGTTAAATACTGGACAAACGAAACAGATAAAATTTTAACAACTACAATTGCAAAAGAAATTGCAAAAGCAGATAACAAAGCTGAATTAATAAAAGAATATGCAAAACGTTATGATGCAAAAATCACAGATGAAGAAATAAACAACATTTTAAACAATAACGACGAAAACAAATTATATGAAGTAGCATTAGTTCAAGCAAAAGACAATATCAAAGATGAATTAAAAGACTTCCCTCTACTTGCTGCAGAACTTCCAGTTGAAGTTCAATCATTATTGTCAGACAAAAATGTAATTGGAAGCAAATCATTTGACAAAGCTTATGAAAATATCGAAAAAGTTGTAACAGAAATCTTTGCAGCTCAACACCCAGAAGCAATCAAAGATGGCAAACTTAATAAAGAAGGAAGCCAATTATTCAGATTAGCATCTTCTGATGTTATGAGATATGTTTCAGCTTATGCTCTAAGTGGTGAAAAACCTGCTATTGAATTTGATGAAGAAACAAATACAACATTCATCAAAAAATCAGAAAATTTCAACTCTAAAGTTTTGAATAACATTAACTACGAAAATGGTTCAAGAAATCAAGTTATCGAAAAATTAGAAATTGCTTTTGAAAACGGTGTTAAAAAATTAGCTAACGATAAAGAAGCACAAGAAGATTTAGCAACTATTATCAAAAATTCAACAGAAAACATCAACAAAAAAGATATAGAAATCGCAAAATCAATTATCACAAAACTTGAATTAGGTCTTGATCACAGGGTAGATGCTCTAAAAGATATCCGTGACTTAGACTTAATCACTCAAAACATAGTTAATGAAAATGATGTTTGGGCAACTGTTGAAGACTTCTTCAAAAACTTCTCTGACACAATCAGAGCAATAAATCCAAAATCATACATCATCGGTGAAATCACTTGTTTAGGTAATTACATAGGAAGAAAAGCATCTGGTGACGAACAAATAGCAAAAGAACACAATGCAATCAGTAACACAGGTGTAACAACACAAACAAACTACACTTATATATTCAATATTTTAAACCAAATAGTTCACGGTGCACCTGAAGATGCTTTTGGAAACCAAAGCCACAAAGCTATTGGTAACACAATGGAACAAATTGCAGCAGGAAAAGCTGATAACTATTGCTTAAATGCTCAACTTGAAAAATTCTTCAATTCTGGATATGCAGACAATATCAGATATTCTCACGAAGGTTTTGGTAACCACGATAAACCAAGAGCTCTTCATGGATTTGCAATTGACATCAACAACTTCTTCTATCCAAAAAATTTAAATAATCAC
>JAKSUT010000024.1 GCA_024408705.1 bacterium
ATATTTATAAGTGTAAGTGTTTTTTGTATAATTTTATTGATTTTATTTTCAAGAAAGCCAATTAAGTTCTAATGAAATATATATTAAAAGTTACTGATGAAAATGATGAAGGTTTGAGATTGGACTTGTTTTTGACAAAGAGTTCAAATTCTTGTTCGCGTTCGCATTATCAAAAAATGATTAAAAACAAAGATGTTTTAGTAAATAATACTTTTCAAAAAACTTCCTATGTTTTAAAACTTGGTGATGAAATCATTGTTGATGAAAAAGAAAAAAATATTGAAATTTTGCCAGAAAATATACCGATAGAGGTTTTGTATGAAGATGAAAATATGGCGGTTATAAACAAACCCTCAGGCATGATTACTCATCCGACAGAACAAGAAACAGAACATACATTGGTTAATGCTCTTTTATATAAATTTTCTGATAATCTTTCAGATTTAAATGGTGTTTTTCGACGTGGTATTGTTCATCGTTTAGATAGAAATACATCAGGACTTTTGATGATTGCAAAAAATAATAAAACGCACGAATATTTAGCGGAAAAAATAAAAAATAGAGAAATTGAAAAAAGATATTTGGCAATTGCAAAAGGTGTCTTTGAAAAAGATGAGGGTGTGATTGATTTTCCAATAGGAAGAAACAAAAAAAATCCGCAAAAAATGGTAATTGCAGAAGATGGAAAACCAAGTTTGACTGAATATAAAGTGTTAGAAAGATTTTCTGATTGCACATATTTGGAATTAAATTTGAAAACAGGAAGAACTCATCAAATACGTGTTCATTTGAGTTCAATAAATCATCCGATACTTAATGATACGATGTATGGAGCAGGTGTTTATAAAGTTAAAACGCAAGAACAGGTGCTTCAATCTTATTATTTAAAATTTGCAAAACCTTTTTCTGATGATATAATAGAAATTAAGATTGAACCTGACGAAAAGATTAAAAAAGTGTTAAATTATTTGTCGTCAAGAAAATAACGGAGTAATTATAATGAGAGCAATATTTAATTTTATATCATCATTAATTGTGTTGTATGTGATTTTCTTTGGAATATGGAACTCTGCAATAGATTTAAAAATTGAATTATTTCATTTTGGAAATATGAATATTGTTCCTTTGCAAATAGATTTTATATATTTGGTAGGCGTTATATTTTTGTTAGGTATAATTGCAGGCTTTATTTGGGCTTCAGGTCTTTTCTTACCTATGCATAAAAAAATGAAAGAATACCAAAAACGCATAGAAAAAGCAGGTATTTCATCAGAAGAAGATGCTTCAAGAGTTGCAGTATTGGAAGCAAAAATAGAAACTCTTGAAACTGCTTTGAAAAATGCAATTGATACACAAGCATAAATAAATTTTGTTGCATAGCTTGTTTAAAGAGTATAATAAAAATAAAATACACTAATTTAAAGAAAGAAGAAATATTATGGCAGAAGAAGTAAGAGTTAGAATAGCACCATCTCCAAGTGGAAATTTACACATTGGAACAGCAAGAACAGGTTTGTTCAATTTCTTGTTTGCTAAAAAGATGGGTGGAAAATATGTGTTGAGAATTGAAGATACAGATGCTGAACGTACAAGTCAAGCATATATCGATAATATTTTCGACAGTTTAAAAGCTTTGGGTTTAGAATGGGATGAAGGTCCAGATGTTGGCGGTCCTTATGGTCCTTATACTCAATCTCAAAGATTTGATATTTATCCAAAATACGCTCAAAAACTTGTAGATGCCGGATTTGCTTATGAATGTTATTGCACACCAGAAGAACTTGAAGCAGAAAAAGAACAATCACAAAAAAATAAAGTTGCTCACGTTTATTCAGGAAGATGCCGTAATTTAACTGATGCAGAAAAAGAAGCATTTATAAAAGAAGGCAGAAAACCTGCTATAAGATTTGATGTCCAAAAAGCTCAAAAAGCATTTCATGATTCAAATATTTTAACATTCAAAGATTTAGTAAAAGGCGAATTACATCAAGATATGTCATTGATTGGTGATTTCGTAATTATGAAATCAAATGGAACTCCAACATATAATTTCGCAGTTGTAATTGATGATATGTTGATGAAAATGTCACATGTAATTCGTGGTGAAGACCATATCTCAAATACTTACAAACAAATTTTGATATACGAAGCATTGGGAGAAAAAGCTCCAGAATTTGGTCATTTGGGTATGATTTTAGCTCCTGACAGAAGTAAATTATCAAAACGTCATGGTGCAACTGCCGTTTCAGAATTTGTTGAAAAAGGTTATTTAATTGATGCTTTAGTTAATTTCGTTGCGCTTTTAGGTTGGTCACCATCTGACGGCGAAGAAATTAAATCTGTTGATGAAATTGCTAAAGATTTTAGAATTGGTGAAGTTTCATCTTCAAATTCAATATTTGAATATGACAAATTGAACTGGATGAACTCTCAATATATCAAAAAATTGAGTTTAGAAGAGTTAAAGGAAAGATTGAAACCGTTTTTGGCTAAATATGATTTGAATTCTATTACAGATGCTCAATATTCAAGAATGGTAGAAGTTACAAGAGAACCTTTGACAATTCTTTCTGATATCACAGATGCAGTATCATATTTCTTTGGTGATGATGTTGAAGTTGATGAAGAAACAAAAGCAAAAGTTTTAGACGGTGAAGTTGCTAAAAAAGTTCTTCCAGATTTTATTGAAAAAGCAACAGGATGGGATTTCACAGAAGAAAATCTACATGAAAAATTGGAAGAATTTAGAGGTTTCTACAAAGAACAAGGCATTAAACCAAAAGAAACAATGTGGGCAATTCGTGCTGCTGTTACAGGTAGAACACGTGGTGCTGACATGTGCGCAACTCTTTGCATTTTAGGTAAAGATAAAGTTATCGCAAGATGTAAAAAGGCTTTATAATAAAGCCTTTATTACATTTGTAATTTAATGTAAAGATTGTATTTTGTACACTTGAACTCTTTTGCAAAGTAGAGTATTCTAGTATGTAAAAAAACATATTGGGGTAATTATGTTTAATGCAAAGGTAGAAGCAAGCAATATCAACAAACGAGGTTATTCGTCTGTTGCGTTCGGTGCTAAACCGATAAATAAAGAATTAGCAATGAGTATAAAAGCAAATTTGCTTTCAGATTCAGTGCATACTGCAGATTTGTTTTGTCACGCAACTCCTGATGAAGACGCTTTCAATAGTTTGAGTGTTATTAAAAATTGGTTAAAACGTAACGGAAAAGAAGTTTCAGTTTGCTTGAAAAACGGAGATGTTAGAGGTCTTTTGGGTGCTGGTTTGATGCTTTTTAATAAGAAAAAAACAGAGGAACCTGCTGACAGATCAATTATTTTAGATTTTAACGATTCTTCAAGATTTACAAAAGCTGCTAAAAAGTTGTTTGAAAAAATTCCAAAAGATACAATTTTTGGTTTTGATCATCATAAAACAAATGCAACTTCAGTAGATGCAAAGAATTTGTATATTGATGATACTGCAAAATCTTGTTGTGGTGTTGTTTATAGATTTTTTGAAGCTTTGGAAGAAAATATTCCACAAAGTGATAGAAAGAAATTGTTTTGCGGTTTGATAAGTGATTATAAAAAATCAGGTCTTATCAAAGTTACTTGCAAAAAAGATGTTTATAAAGTTGAAAAAACTGAAAAATTGTGTAATGACGAAAACTCCTTAGAAGTTTTTGAAAAATTACAAGAGTCTTTGTCAGAAGACGATAAGATATCTGTATATAAACATTTAGACGTTTTAGCAAATATGCCTAAAAAAATGCGTGCATTGAGAGAAGATTTGTTGGAAGATTTTTCTTTTAGTTTAGGAAAAAGATTAGCATATATGTATATTCCAGCTGATAGTATTTCTTGGCGTAATTTAGGAATGGATAATAGCAAAACAAGTGAACTGATGAAAGACTTGAGAAATAGAATGTTGAGTCCAAATTTGAATGATGACGAAACAATTCCTGCACGATTAAGAAAAAATGCAGATAATTTGAAAGCTGTTATTTCTTTTTATAGAGTTTCACCAAAAGATGATGTTTATCAGATGAGCATTACTTCAAAAGATGGTTATGCTTTGAAATTGATTGATTATGTAAGAGATAATTTAATTCCGGATTTAGAAGGCGGCGGACATGCAAATAGAGCAGGCGCACGTATTCGTTCTTTGGAAAATGCTGATGTCTTCAAATTTATAAATAGTTTTATGATAGCAGATGAAGAATTGGCGAAATTGGAAGCGGAAGAAAATAACCAAAAAGAACAATAAGTTTTAATTGTAATATTGACTAAAGAGCCTTTGATTTATTCAAGGCTCTTTGTTTTTTGTATTTAGAAAGCGATAGTTTTTTATGCTTTGTGTAACGAAATGTAACGATGACATTAAAATCGTTAAAGAAATAAAATTTTTTGCACGATACATATAGAGTTAGGATAAAAGATATGTGTCTAAGGGGTGCAACATTATGAAAGATAGATTTTTTGATTTGAATGAAGAAATGGTCGATTTTGCAGAATTGAATGGTTTCGATTTTGTGTCAGGAAAATATGTTTCAAACAATAACATAGAAAAAAATATGACATTTAAGTATGGAAAATTTGATGTTTTGGATGTGTTGAAATCAATTTTTTCAAAGTCAGAAGAGTTAGTTAAATAAAAAAGGAGTTTTGGGATATGAATTTGTACGAAGAATTTGAAAGACAACACGAAAAACAAATATTTTCATTAAATTGGAATGATGTAAATTTAGAAGAAGCAGAATTGCCAAAAGCAGAAAAAATAGAGTTTGTATCAAAAAGAAAGGATTTAAGTGTTTTAGAAAGCGAATTGGCTCAAATTGAAGATGATTTGAAGTTGATTGCAGAAAAGAAATTAAGATTGGCAAATTTGGCTAAATTTTATGAGTAAAAAAGTTTTAAAGGAGAAAAGATAAGTTTAAAAGAAAGGATGAACAAGAGTAAAAAAGGCGGCATTTGTGAAACAAATGCCGCCTTTTTGTATTCTTAAAATTTATTTAAAAATTTTCATAAGATCTTTTCCAAGTTTTTTTTCAATAGAAGATAAGAAATTTTGAATCATTGGATTTTGTTTGCTAATTTCTTTGATTTTTTTAGAGCCTTTTTTGCCTAGTGCAAGTCTGCAAAAGCTTTCCACGTTATCAGAAGATACGTTAGAGATAAATTTATCACAATTAGTGATAGCTTGTTCAACTTGTTTAGGGCAATTATTTTGAGTTAATAAATTTTTTGAAATGATATTATTAATAATTTTTGCCTGTTCTAAAAGTGGTGATTGAGCTTTAAAGCTTGGTTTTGAATTTACAGGCATATTTTGTCCTATGGGTAAAATTTGCATATTAAAAACCTCCGATTCCCTCTTCTTTAGTTTATTTTATTAACGATAATTTGTCAATTAACAAAAAGGATAATAAAAAATATTATTATTTATATAATGAAAATGGATTATTAGAAGAAGCAATTTTGTACAATAGTAATTCTGAAATATTTTTACGATTTACTTGAATGCCATATTCTGGCAAAGATTTTGCTCCTATATAATCACGATTTTTAAAAATACTATTTGGCGCAGGATTTTTGAATACAGAGGAAGGGATTTTTAATAAATATACCTTTTGGTCATAATATAAAACTAAAATTAAAAATTGGTATTCTTCTAAGTCAAAATTATGTTTTGTTATATATGCATACATACTTTGAGCAATGTTATTATAACGATAACTTATAATTTTTGTATTGTAAGTTTCGTTAGTATTTTTAATAATGTATTTTACATTTTTATTATTTTTAATGATTTTTTTTAAAGAATAATTGTTTTTTGCAAAAAATTCTTTTACTAAATTTTCGCTATTATTTATAAGTTCTGTTTTTGATAAATCAGTTATATTCATTATTTATTGCCTCTTATTTAATTGCTTCGTTTATTGAGAATTTTGTTAATTGTTTGTAAATGTTTATTTGATTTTTATGCCACTAAATATTGTATATTCAGCGAGTATAGATTTATTAGATGAACTTTTAATTTTTGTTGAAACTAAATATTGGTTATTACTATGTTCTTCGTTTGTTTTTAATTTTGCATATAATACAGCTAATTTAAATGCATTTTCTTTTACATCAAAAGGTAATTCAGCCCATAAATATGGGTCAACATAAAAGTCGTATGTTCCATAATCTGTAAAATCAATTTTATAAAAAGTTTTATTAATAGCTGGTTGTATGTCTGCTAATTGTTGCTTTCTTTCTTTTTGTTCTTTTATTTTTTGTTTTCTTTCAAGTTCGGTTCTTTTTTTATCCTTTTTAGCATTTATTTTTTCAAGAATGATTTTTGTATTTTTAATTTTATTATTTAAAAGTTCGTTATTATTGGTATTTTCTTCAGCTTTTTTATAGTAATGTAGTGCAAAATAATATTCTTTTTTTTGTAAATTTTTATCACCTAATTCTAAATAATAATTATAATTGGCGATTTTAGTCATGTTTTCAGAATCTTTATATTTACCAATAATTGCTAATTTATCTCTTGCTTCTGCCCAATTTTTAGAATTAATATCAATTTGAGCTTGTTGGTATAAATTATTTTTATGAGTAAGTTTGGCTTTATTATGGACAACTCCTGCTATAACACCTCCTAATATAGCTAAAATAAGTATTATTAAACATAATTTAAGACATAATTTTCCAGACATTATTTATACCTTTCATTAAAAATATTTTTGTATTTACCAATGTTATTTAAGCTAATTGTTAATAGAGATTAGACATTTTTGTATAGCAAGTAATCAAAATTTAATTTAAATAATACCAAGTTTAATTTGTAGTGTCAATAATTTAACTTTGTTCTTTTACCTCAATATGCAAACTAACATGAGAGAAAGGATAATTATGTACGATATTAAAAAATTACTTGGAGCTAAAATAAGTCAAATACGAAAAGAACGAGGCTTTTCGCAGATTCAATTTGCAGAAATGATAGGTTTATCTACTAATGCTTTAAGTATTATTGAAACTGGCAATGGTTTTTTAACAGCTGAAACATTAGAAAAAATTCTTGAAAATTTATGTATTGAGCCAGAAGAATTATTTTATTTTGGTGGAATGAAATCTGATGGTGATTTGTATAAAAATATAATAAAAAATTTAGATATAATTAAAAATGATAGGTCTAAACTTGTAATTGTTGATAATTTGTTAAAAACAATTATTTAATCTTGTCTATAATTTTATACCTCAATATTTGTAAAAGTTTCATCATCAGCCGATGAATGCTCTCTTTTGTATAATTTGAGGCGGGGTTTTTAACACTGAGAAAAATCAAAACCGAGAAAACTTGTATCTGCGACAAAGAAATACTCAATCTTCAATGAAACGGGCTATATGGGGTGGATTTTTGTTTTATTTTATTTTTTCCCAAGTATAATAATTCGCAATATCTTTTTCATCTATTACACAAAGTTTTATTGTAGAATAATCTTCACTAATTATACCGTATGTTTTATCTCCTGCTATATATCCTAAAAATATTTCAAATAGAGTATTTCTGTTATTATAAGACGATGAATTATGTTCCCTTGTTTTAATTGAGGCTTCAAATGATAGATTTGTTATCTTTCCTTTAATTCCAAATTCGGTATATTCAGTATCATTTTTTTGATTGATTTTAAATATACATTCAAAATCTTTTTTAAATTCAAATATATGTTCTCCCTTATGTGTTTTCCAAGTGCCAGATAACTTTTCGTAATCTATATTAAAAGAAGTACAATATTTTTTTGCATATTCTTGTATAAAACTATTTTGTTTTTTTGCTTCATTAAATAAATCATTTTCTTTATCGGTTTCAATTTGTTCTGCTTTTTTTAATCTACTCTTAGTATTACCAATATTTTCATGTATAGTTATATTTTTTTGTTTTAGTTCTTCTATTTTTTCTAATAAAATTTTTGCATCTTCTATGAATCCTGCATTTATATATAAATTTGCGAGGTTAGAAATAGATAGTGTTTCATCTAATTCAATTGCTTTTTTATACGCATTCACAGATTTTACATTTAATTTAAAATTATCATACAATACACCAATATTATTATAGTAAGTTCCTGACATAGAGGTATCATTTAAAATTTTATAATGATAAAAACTTAATTTTTTCTTGTTTTGGTCAGAATATGCATAAGCTAATTTGAATCTAAATTCAGTATCGTTTGGTTCACATTTTAAATAAAATTCGGCGTAATTAAAAAATGTTTCCCAATCTTTATTATCATGTGCTAATAATGCAATACTTTTGTATAAATATTGATTTTCTGGTTTTTCAATTAAAATGTTTTTGATATTTTGTAAACCTTTTTCATAATTAGAATTTATAGCAATACATTTGCTTTCATTATATATAGTATTTGCGTAAATTTTAATATCTTCACAATTGTTATTTGCAATATTATTATATAAAAGAGCTGCTTTGTCATATGCTTGGACTTTTTTATAATAATCTGCGAGTTTTAATTTGATATAAGAATTGTTTGGATATTGTTCTGATAACTTTTGTAATTTCTCTATGCTACCGTTTTGTCCTAATATTTCGGAACGATATAGATAAGTTGCTTCATAATCAATTTTTTCTTCTTCATTATTTTCTTGACTTACAAGTTCTTCATAACTTTGCTTGATTATTTCAAAATCATTTGAACAATGAAGATTGACTATTAACTCTAGTTCATGTTTATCTTGATTATTTTGATTATCTTGATTGGTGATAGTTTCTATAATTGTTGTTTCATTATTATTTATTGGTATATTATTGATTTCTGTATCAGTAATATTACTGCATAAATTATTATTATTATTTTGTATACCTATTAGCATTTCATTTAATTTGGTAAAAAGTTCGTCAAGAGGTTTATTCCTGTCAAACATTAAGTATTCACTATCAGCTTGTAAACCTAGTCTTGTAATTACTGGTTTTTCAAATAACAGTATTACTTTTTTACATTGAGCAATAGCATAGCCAGATTCTTGTATAACCCATGCAGATGTAGTGTATGGTATAGATTTTTCCCAAAATTTATGATTTAATGGTTTTTCTTTGGTAAATATACCTATAAAAATATCGCATTGATTGATTCTTTCTTGTACTTTTCGTGAAACAGATAATATTGCAGACTGTTCCCCAGTGATACATTCAAAATTTAACGTTTGTATGAATTTTTTTATTTTTTCAACTATATTTTTATCTTCATCTTTGAAGCTATGTCCAATAAATATTTTCATATATGATATCCTTAATTATATTTTATTTATATTATACAAAAACCAAGGATTTTTACAAAATAACCAATTGTTAATATTATAAATGCTGCAAATAGTGAAATTAAATAAGGTAAATTTTTTATCAATAGTTTTATAATTAATACTCCAAGTTTAATATTACAAATTTTACTATAAATCAATTAATCTTGCTTTCATTTACACCTACAATAATTGTAGGGAAGTTTGATATAATAAAGTAATTTAGCTCTACTTGATTTTTTATTTTTAGCGTTCAATAATATAATAGTCAAAGGTGTTTTGACGATTAGAAATTAAATAACGCGGGATGGAGCAGTCTGGTAGCTCGTCGGGCTCATAACCCGAAGGTCGTTGGTTCAAATCCAGCTCCCGCAACCATTTATTTAAAAGGGTTTTGACGATTTTGTTGAACCCTTTTTTAGTGCAAAAATGAGTCAAAGTTGCAAAAAGTTACAAATTTAAAAAGTTTATAATTTGTTTTATATTAAATAATGAAAGATTTTAATAAATTATAATTGAGGTGTAGCGTGAATAATTTATGGAATAGTAACAATCAGGAGGATTGGAAACAAGCTTTAGATAATTATTATAATGCAGTTATGTCGAATCATGTTGTAATTGAAAAAGAAATGGAAAATTTAGATGCAACATATATTGCAAACATGAATGTTGAAGAATTTTATGATTTTTTATATGACAAATATTTTTATTGGAAATATACAGCAGCAAATAGATTAGCTACTACAAGAATGAATTTAGCAAAATATAAGGTTAATAACCTTTTGCACGAATTAGAAAAAATTCATAATGAAATTTTTAATAATGATTTGAATGATATTGAAAAAATGCTACGTTCTGCAAGTAGTATAAAAGGGTTAGGTATTGCAGGTGCTTCTGGTTTATTATCTTTATTGTTTCCTGATAAATTTGGCACAGTAGATCAATTTATCATAGAATCTTTATTAAAAATTAAAAATTTAGAAGAAAAATCTATAATTGAAAAAATGAATAAAAATAATATTACATTAAAGAATGGTGCAATACTAATTTCAATTTATAGACAAAAAGCAAATGAATTAAATAGAAAGTTCAATACAAATTTTTGGACACCAAGAAAAATCGATATGATATTATGGTCTAACCGATAACCTATGTTATAAATCTTTTGATATTTTCATTTGTTGAAATTACATCAAGATTAGTTTTTTTAAATAATATTTTACACATTTTGTTAAATTTTATATAAAATATAGTTTTCTTTTTTTGAATGACAAAAGAGGGGTTGTTTGTTATAATTTTTTTATGAAAAAGATAAAAGTTCAAACGCGATTAAATTTTATCGTTTATTTATTAATCTTTTTATTTCTAATGGGTTTGGTTTTTGCTGTAGTTCATTTTGTTCTACTAAATAGTGCTGAGCCTATTTCTGCAAGAACAAAATCTGATTCTTGGGAACTTATATTTTTAGTTTTGTTTATTATTCCTTTTCTTTTCAGAGAAGTTATGGCGCGTGGCGAATATGTTTCGGAAATGATTTTTAACAATGGAATACTTAAACTTATTTACAAAGAAAAAGGAAAAGTTATCAGAACTAAATCTATTGAAATGTCATCAATAGAGGTCTTTAATGTAAGTTCGTTCGTTGAAGCACATACAACTTCAAGAAGTCGATTTTTTACATTCTCATATTCAATAATTATAAAACCTCACAACGAAGATGAAATTTATATTGATGTACAACCTTCAATATTTATTACAAATAAAAAACTTTTGTTTGATTTGATTTCTATTTCGCAATTTATTCCAAATTTTTCTTATAATTTGCACACAGATGAAAACGCAATTATTGAAGAAATTGAGTATTTCAAAAAGTATGGTAAGAAAATTCCTCTATACAAAAGAAAAAACGGAATTGTAGAAATTATTTTAAATTGTATTCTTGCACTTGCAAGTATTGCAATACTTGCGTCATTAGTAATGCTTGGAACAACTTTTACCAAAGATTATCGCTCTGATTCTTATGTCGGTTTGTTTGCACTTGTTGATGAAAACAGAAATAATAGAAATTATGATGCTGCATTGTATTATGTGAATGAAGCCAAAAAGATAGAGCCGAAAGATTATAATGTTTATTTGTACGAAGCCTATGTTTATGAAAAGAAAAAAGATTATAAAAAAGAGATAGAATGTGCAAATATGGCAAAAACGCTGTTAGATAACAAAGAAAAATCTAGATATGATAAGTTTTTTCATAATGATAGTTTTGTTGCAAAGTATATTTTTAAAGAGAAAAATTCAGGTTATGTGAGAACATATTCAAGGTTGGCAGATGCAAATTACAAATTGAAAAATTATAATGCTGCCGTTGATTATTATAGTTATATAATCGAAAATGGGGTTTATAAATATACAGACGCATATTTTTATAGAGGAATTTGCTTGTATCACTTGGGTAAAAAACAAGAAGCTCTACAAGATTTCAAGAAACATCAGGAAATAATAAATAATTATTTGATAGAAATGCAAGATATGAAATATCCTCAATATACAAATAAAGATTTAGAAAATGTTTTAATGTGGATAAAAGCGTGTTTAAGGTAAATAAGTTTTACACCACTTTGTTAAATTCTATAAAAAACTCTGTTTTGCCGTTTTTTGAGGTGAAATCTATTTTTCCATTCATATCGTTTACAAGTTGTTGAGTGATACTCAAACCTAGGCCTGTTCCACCTTTTTTGCGTGTAATTGAAGAATCTACTTGTGTAAATCTGTCATAAATTTTTGTTTTGTAATTTTTGGGTACTTCGACACCATAATTAACGACAGAAATTTTTACTTTATTGTCTGGTTCTTCGTTTATTATAATTTCTACATCTTTATTGTTGTCTGTGTATTTTATAGCGTTAGACAACAAATTTGTAAGGATTTGTATAAAACGGATTTTATCTACATTTAATTTTAATCCCAAATTTGAATCTGCATTATAATTAACTTTAACATTGTATTTTTTTGCATAATCTTCGATTTCTTTTATTGTTTCGATTGTAGTTTGGTTTAAATCAATAGTTTCGTAATGATATTCCATTTTGCCTGAAGTAAGTTTTTCAAAATCTAAAAGATCATTGATTAGTGTTAGCAATCTTTTTGAGTTGCGTTGTGATATATCAAGCAAGGTTTTTATTTGTGCAGAAACTTCTCCCAATGCTCCTGATAAAACCATATTTAAACCACCGATAATTGAAGTTAGTGGGGTTCTCAATTCGTGCGAAATGGTAGAAAGAAATTCTGATTTTATACGGTCAATTTCTTTTTGGTCTGAGATATCCATTTTGTAATAAATAAAACCGATGACATCTTTTCTTTTATTAAGAATTGGGGAAATACTCATAAGTTTCCAAATTGCTTTGCTACCATGAATTTCTTGAATTTCTTCCTTGATTGTTTCTTTCTTTTCAAGTACATAATCTTCCATCTCTTTGATTTTTTGGGAGATGTCTGTTGGGAAAAGTTTTTCTGTGGTATTTCCAATAACGTCTTTTTTATTTACTTTGTTATTGTGTAAGAAAAGGTTGTTTACTGCAATATATTTGCGATTAATATCTTTCATCACTAGTTCAAGTGGAAGATTGTTCAGTAATGTTTTTTCAGCATTGAATTGATATTCAAGGTCTTTTATCATTTTTGCTTGGTTTATTGCTGTTGTGATTTCTTTGGCGATAAAGTCTAAATAAGTTTTATCGGCTTCTGTCCAACTACAATAGTTTTTAAAGTTTTCTAAAATAAAAGCTTTTGTTCTTCCATCGGTTTCGATTTTGGTTGCCATTCCGCTTTTATAACCAAGATTGCTATACAATTCTTTTATTTCTGTTGGCATTTCATAATCGTTGATATTATTAACAATCATAATGCTATTATTTCGCATTATTTCACCACTAAGGTCACGAACCCAGTCATCGCTTTCTATTTTATGAATTTTTTTTATTGTTTCTGCGCTAAGTCTGTGTGGAGTAAAATAATCGATTTCTATATCGTATTTTTTACCTGTGATATCTGCAAATATAACTCTATCTACGTCAAATAATTCTGCTACTTGTTTTACAAGAGTGCGTAAAATATCTTGCAAGTCTTGTTTTGCGTTAATTGCTGATAGTAAAGTAAGTACAAAATCTTTTCTTTTTTGTTGTTCTTGCATGGGTTTATTTTATACCTTTTTAGCATGTAAAATATTTCTAAATGTGTGTATATAATATCATGTGGCGAGGAAAAAAGACAAATTTTTTAGTGTTAATTTGGATAATATCGCTCTTTTGGGTAGGTATTTTTGTAATATTTTTTATAAAAATAATACTTTGTAATTAGCAAATTTTACCTTTAGGTAACTTTGTATATATGAAATTAATAATAGTAGTCGATATGCATTTTAAAAAAAATATAAATAGTAAAAAAGGAGATTTAAATGGCAAAACTGTTATCAAACTCTGTAGAAGAAAAGAAAATTGAAAAAACAAGTATCAATGATGAATTTGAAAATTATTTAAATCGTCAATGCAAAAAAACAACTTTTAACGGAACTGAAATTGAAACTTTCGCTTGGTATAAAAGAGTTTTGAGTTTGTTATAGTTGATAAAAAATTATATTTTTGTACTTTAGTTGCCGTGCAACTTTTATCTATTCTATAGGCTTTTAGGAATTTCCTAAAAGCCTTTTTTAATATCTATTATTTTTGGTTATAAACTGCTTCTGGGTCTTTTTTTCTTTTTAAAACTTTTTTCTGATATTTTTCATCATACAAAAATTTTGTGCCGTTTACGAATGTTTTTATAATAGCGTTTGCGAAACAACCTCTTGCAGACCAATATGATGTATGTGCAAAAAATGCTGAACGTTTTGACCAAATTTTTGAGTTGTCATAAATTAACCCTTGAGGATTTTCAATTTTGACTCCCATTATTTCTTCCATTTGAGAAATAGTTAGGTTATTGTTTGTCGGAAAACCAAGAGGGTCTTCTCTGAAATTAACTGTTAAAAGGTATATGCCTTGTTCCATCACGTATTTAAGCATATTTTTGTTATAAAAAGATAGCTCATAATTTTTGTCTGTTAAGTCAGAATAAAAAAGAGGTATCGGACTTGCAAAATTTACAACCGCTCTAACTCTGTTTGGAGGTGCGCAATATGCCTCTGTTGCAGAATTGATGTTTAAGTAATTTTTCTTTAATTCTGTTTCGTTTTGGTTTAATACAAGATGTCCGTTTGTTGCTAAAGTACCAATGTTTCCTTTGTCGTGCATTAATGCAGACAGGCATGTGTTTTGTCTTGGGTTTTCTTTCACAAATTGCATAAATTCATTGTTTTTGTGTAAAGCAGTAAATAACTTTTCAAGATTGATATATGGCAATTTGTACATCAAATATTGATATGTAACGAATGTTCCTGCTGAATATCCGTATAAAATTACGTTTTGATCTTCTTTTGAAAGAGCGATTACTTGGTTGTTAAGATCGTCTAAAACAGGCAACATGTTGTGATCTTTTTGTATCCAAATCGCATCGTGTAAAAATTGTGTAAGCAAACTTCGAACTTCGTATGCAATAACAGAACTGTAAGCTTTTGAGATATTTAACCTATCTTTTACAAAGTCTAAATCGGTTTTGCTATTGTAACCCCAGAAAAAAATTTTTGGCTGCGGATTGATTACTAATTTGTTATCTTTTGTCCATTTTTTTATTGTTCGATTTCTTTCAAACTTTTTCTTTAGTACTGGGTGAAGTTTGCTTACCCCGTTCATATACCAGTTTTTCATTTTCTCATCATTGTTGTTAGAACCATTGATGTATAAGAAAGTGAGGTTGTCTGCGGCATAGCATTGGTTTGTAAATATGAAAATTGATAAAAATAATATTGCTAAAAACTTCTTCA